>JAADGR010000341.1:0-8708 GCA_013152225.1 Calditrichota bacterium | reverse complement strand
GTAATTCCAAAAAACGGAATACTTGGAGGTCTGCAGCAGATCTGTCGAAACCGTATTTAGACAAAAACGATCTGAAAAATAACAGCGCGACAAGGGGCAACGAAATTCCAGAGTGGCTGGCCAAGCTTAATAAAAAAGATAAAAAATCAAGGACAAACACAGAAAGAGATCAGATTAAGGGAATTGAATATATCTCTTTTATTATCAACCAGCATAATTCAGAAATTCAAGACTGTTACCATGATTATCTTAAGATAAGTCCGTCCGTCCGAGGACGGATGGTAGTTCGAATTATTGTTAACAAAAAGGGGCAGGTAGACCAGGTTACAATTAAAGAGTCCGACATAAAAGAAGATGACTTTAAAAATCGCATAATAAAGATAATTAAAAAATGGGACAATTTGGGACAGGGTAATCCTGAAAATAAAGTATATCTTCAGGAGTATGTTTTTGGAGAATAAAAGGGCCTCTGCCTAGCAGACGAAAATCCGGTTATTTTACGCTTGCAATAAACAATAAAAAATTCTATATTCTCTTCATCAATTCTTCTTCCAACCTTGAAATTAACAGAACATTCACTTTACTGAAAATCTTTAATTATTTATGAACACAGAAAAAACAGACGCGATCGTATCAAGGCTTCTTGAAAAATGGCCGGAGCCAAAAACTGAGCTCAAATTTTCCAATCCTTTTCAACTTCTCATAGCAACGATTCTTTCCGCACAAAGTACTGACAGCCGGGTAAACATGATCACCCCGGCTTTTTTCAAATCCTATCCCAGACCAAAGAAATTAGCCAAAGAAAAACCCGATGTCATTGCCGAAAAGATCAAATCAACCGGGTTTTACAGAAACAAAGCAAAAAGCATTATAGCCTGCTGTCAAAGGCTTGTCAATGATTTTGGAGGCGAGGTTCCTGATGATATCGAATCATTGGCCGGTTTACCAGGTGTTGGCAGAAAAACCGCCAATATCGTTCTTGGCAACGCCTTTGGGAAACCGGGTATAGCTGTTGATACGCACGTCAAAAGAGTAGCTGACAGGCTTGATCTATCTCATGCAAAAAGTTCGGATGATGTTGAAAAAGAACTGATGAAAATCGTTGACGAGAAGAAATGGACGGTTTTTTCCAATCTTTTGGTATTGCACGGCAGGTATATCTGCCAGGCTCGACGACCGAAATGTGAGAAATGTGCTATTGTAGATATTTGCTCCTGCAAAGAGAAAACAGTATAGAAACTTTCATTGCTCTCTTAAATCTGTAATTCCGATGAACTTTTTCTTGTAAAAAGGGCCATTACTTAAAGACAAGAGTTTGCCTTATGGCTAAAATTTTACTAGTTGATGACGAACGCGATATACTTGAAACGCTGCCGGAAGTGCTGAAAAAATGGGGACACGAAACTTTTGTTGCCCCAAATGGCTTCGAGGCGCTGAAAGTATTCCAGAGCAATTCTGTGGATTTTATCATTACAGATATTAAAATGCCCCAGATGGACGGACTGGAATTGTTGCAAAAAATACAGGAAATCGACAAGCATTGCATGGTTATCTTTTTAACAGGATACCCTTCTCTTGATTCTGCCATTTCTGCGATGAGGTCCGGTGCATATGATTACCTGGTCAAACCGGTAAATCTGGAAGAACTGAAATTGCGGATTGAAAGGGGATTGGAAAGAAAAGAACACATCAAATCCCTGCCGCTTTTGCGCGGTCTGAATTGGGCTCTGCTTGTTTCAATTCCACTATGGTTATTATTAGGAATAATATTAGCGAAATTATTAAAAACGAGGTAAGGAAGTTTGAATTTGAGCCCTTCAGAACAAGAAATTATGGTTATCGATCGTTCCACGCTTTTTGCTGACGGATATTTTCAGGGATTTGCGCCGGCAGATGAAATCAATTATGAGCAAATTATTTTAGATAACTATTTCTATAAAAATCGCGATGAAGTAGAAACAAAATCGGAATTCAAACAGCCTATTGCTTATTGCATCATTGTAAACAAGAGAACAAACGATATTTTTGCTTACCAACGTTCTGTTAAGAAAGGCGATTACAACGAGAAGCGATTGCGGGGAAAATGGTCGTGGGGCATTGGTGGGCATATTGATAAAATCGACGTACAGAACGGGAATCCGATTGAGGCAAGCATGTTGCGGGAAATAGAGGAAGAAGTCGATATTTCAGATTTTGACGATCCTGAAATCCTGGGCTATATCAATGATGATGCGACGGAAGTCGGCCAAGTTCATTTTGGTCTGCTCTTTTTAATAAAAACGGACTCGACAAAGGTCACTCTGAAAGGCTCAGAAGCTGCGTGGGGTGGTTTTATGCCTTTTGAAAAAGTGGAAGAGATTTCAGAGGAAGGCGATAAGGCGATAAAGCCGTAGAAAGTTGGTCTCAAATAGGTTTACCTCCTTTAAGAAAAGCATTGGGTATTGAAGCGGAGGAATAGATATTTGCAGCTGCAAATATTTCTTGCCTTTGAAAATAGAGATTTGTATATTTGCCGACTTGAGCCGACTTGAAAAAAAGGCGGCGTAGCTCAGCTGGTTAGAGCAGCGGAATCATAATCCGCGTGTCCGGGGTTCGAATCCCTGCGCCGCTACACATTTTGGAAATACATGGCCGGTGCAAAAACCGGCCATTTTAGTTTTGCGCTGAATTTACAAGTCCTTCCACCCTATATCGTTTCCGTTACCCGCCGAAAATGGAATCCATAAATCGCAAGTTCTACGGCAAGGGGAAATTTCCTCGGATGCTTAAATAAGCTGAAAATCAAAAGCTTCCAGTAATACTTTTTTCCGCTTTCGCGGATACCCAACACCCAAATTGTTTTCATAAAAGCTATGATTTCCCGGAAATTTATTCTAACGGACTTTTTTATGGGCAGATGATATTCATTCAGAAAAGTCTTGATCCGTTCATAGAATTCTTTTTGCGAATAAATCGTATGAATGATTTTCCTGTATCCTTCTTTTAGCTTTTCCTCATTCATTTTCGGAATAAAATTTATTGAACCATCCATATTATCACCGCTTGGAATCTTGAGCAGACGATTCTCTGACTTTAAACGCTGGAACAATTTCGTCCCTGTGGGTGCACTCAGCAATCCAACCATGGCCGTTACAATGCCGCTTTTTTGGATGAAATTTATTTGCTGGTCAAAGATGGATGACGGATCATGATCAAAGCCAACAATAAATCCGCCGGAAACGATCAAGCCATGATGCTGAAGTTTTTTCACAGAACCGACTAAATCGCGCCTCCGGTTCTGTCTTTTTCCGCATTCTGCAAGACTTTCATCGTTCGTGGTTTCAATGCCAACAAACGTGTGCTCGAATCCTGCCTCGACCATTAGCTTGACCAATTCCTCGTCATCTGCAAGATTGATAGATACTTCTGTTGTAAACTTGAAAGGATATTTCCGATCTTTCGACCATTTTATCAGAGCAGGCAAAAGTTCGTTTTTCAATTTTCTTTTATTTCCAATAAAATTGTCATCAACAATGAATACCGGATCGCGCCAGCCGCTGTTGTGTAAACTATCCAGTTCTGCAAGAAACTGCTCACTGCTTTTCGTTCGAGCTTTATGGCCGTTGAGCAAAGTAATGCTGCAAAATTCGCAATCGAACGGACAACCACGGGAATATTGCACGCTCATCGATCCGTATTTTTTCCTTTTGAGTAAATCCCATGAAGGAACAGGAGTTAAGGAAATATCCGGAAATTCGCCGGTAGTATAAATATGTTTTGGGCACCCGTTCTCCAAATCACGGAGAAACAACGGAAGTGTCGCCTCCGCTTCATTCAAAATAAAATGATCGACGCCTTGAATTTCACGGTATTCCGTTGTACAATATGGCCCTCCGGCAACGACCTTGACACCCAGTTCATTGCATCGCTTCACCACCTTTGCAAAAGATGCCGATTGAATGTTCATGCCGGTGATAAAAACATAATCAGCCCACTGCAGGTGACTATCTTTGAGGTGGGATACGTTCATGTCTATTAACTTCTTCTTCCAATCCTGTGGCAGCATGGAAGCAATGGTGAGCAAACCCAACGGAGGTTCTGAGGACTTTTTGGAAATAAATTTAAGAGCGTTTCGAAAACTCCAAAAAGTTGTTGGTGTTTCAGGATAAACAAGTAGAATTTTCATGGCACTTTTCCATAATATTTTTAAATTTTTCTTTTATGTTGAACTGAAATTTACTACTTTAATTTACAAAAGTGGAATACAAAGAACTGTAAAACTATTGTAAAACGATTATCTGAAAATGAAGAAATGGCGCACACTTTTCCATCCCGTCCTTGTTTTTGTTGCTGCCCAGATTGCCTGGGTTTCGCTGCTTGGATTATGGATTTATTGGTACATTTCAAATTATATCATTTTTAATCAAGTTGGTGATAAACTCTCACCGCAGTTGATTCAAAAAAGTGCAAATGTTTTCGCTTTGGTGAGTGGGTTAGTGCTCCTCGTAGCAATACTTGTCGGTTTATATCTTACCTTTATCTATTTGAACAAACAACTCGAAATTACAAAGCTGTATGATAATTTTATCGCCAATGTTACCCACGAACTAAAATCTCCACTGGCGTCCATTCAACTCTATCTTGAAACATTGGGATTGCGTGATGTTCCGCCTGCGAAGCGGAATGAGTTTATTCGCCTGATGATCAAGGATGCCAATCGCCTTGAAAAATTAATTAATTCGATTCTGGATGTGACCGTTCTGGAAAAGAAGAAAATCGCTCATAACTTTCACATCTACACCGCTGACGTCACGATCAAAGCAATTTTGGAGCAAACAAGAGAAGACTCTAGGCTTCCCGAGAGTGCGTTGGTGATTTCAGGAAGTGCACCGTGCCAGTGTGTTTTGGATCAAAACGCAATAAAAATTGTTTTTGACAATCTCGTCGACAATGCGATAAAATACAGCTTTGATCCTGTTCAAATCGCTGTTAACCTGAGCTGTTCGGCAAAGGATATCATTGTTACCTTTTCAGATCAGGGAATTGGCATCCCGGTAAAAGCACGAAAAAAAGTGTTCAAGAAATTTCATCGCATTTATGGGAAAAATATTCCTAGTGTGAAAGGAACTGGTCTGGGGCTTTATTGGGTAAAAGAAATTATAAAGTATCACGGTGGACAAGTTTCAGTTTCCAGCAAGGGGCAAAATAAAGGTTCAATATTTCGAATAGAAATTCCGATTTACCAGACTTCGAAACGGAGATATATAAATCAATTGTTAAAGCTTACTCGCAAACGCGAACAACAACAGGTTTCAGAAAATGTCTAATAACGAATTCAAAGGAAGTAAAATATTGCTTGTCGAGGATGAAGAATCATTAGCGGTGGGATTAGACTATAATTTAACCGAGGAAGGGTATAAAATAAGCTGGGCAAAGGATGGTAAACAGGCTCTTCACTTTTTTGAAAAAGAGGATTTCGATCTCATTCTTCTGGATATTATGCTTCCCTATTATGACGGCTTTCAAGTTTCACAAAAGATACGCGAAAAATCTCCGCAGATTCCGATTTTAATGCTGACCGCCAGAACCTCGTCCGCGGACCGCGTGCTTGGCCTTGAGAGCGGCGCTGATGACTATATCACCAAACCTTTTCATCTCAAAGAGCTATTATTGCGAATCAAGGGAATGTTAAAACGAAAGGAGTGGTATAAAAACGTTACCAGCCAAAGGCCGATATATAAATTTGGGGAAAACGAAATAAATTTTGCTAATTTCCAATGCAGAGCCGGAGATCGTGAATTTCAACTTACGCAGCGGGAAGCGATGGTTATGAAATACCTGATTGACAATAAAGGTGAAATTGTTTCCCGAAATGATCTGCTGGAAAATGTGTGGAACTTGAGTTCAGACATTGAAACCAGAACTGTCGATAATTTCATTGTGCGCTTGAGAAAATATTTCGAGCCCGACCCAGCTCAACCTGTTTATATTAAAAGCGTGCGTAGTGTAGGCTATGTTTTTAATTTTGAACAAGAATAAATTTGCGAGCGAAGCAATGGTAATCAGGTGTATTTCATTTCTGCAAATTCAGAAAAAAAGGCCTCTTTTTCAGAGGCCTTTTTTGTGATAAAATTTCAGGAGCAATATTTTAAGTTATGCTTTGGCCTTCGCATTTGCAATCATTTCTTTGAAAACTTGCAACTGTTCCTTCATCGCAGCAATTCTGTCGGGCGGATTTGTGCGTGCTTCCAGTAAAATCCATCCCTTGTACCCCATGCCGACAAAAAGATCAAACAATTGCTGATAGGGATAGTTTCCGATATTCAATTCCCGAACATGTACCGTTTCTCCGAATCGGTCTTTTATTGAATTGAAATTTGCTTCCAGCCCGGGCGGCAACAAATCCTGCTCATTGCAGTTCCAGCAAATGCCTACATTTGGTTCCGTAACGTGATCAAAAATTGCTTTCATGTTGGGTATTTCCGAGGTCTTACGTCCATGCACTTCCACACGAATTTTTTGCCCGTAATCAGCGGCAAACTTGCCTACTTCATTTAATGACCGACCAATTTGTTCGATCGTCTTTTCTCTGGGAACCTCATCCGGCAAATTATTCGGTTTCACCTTGACGCCACTGCCGCCAATATCATGGGACAATTTGATCAACTCAAAAGTATCCTCGATGCTTTTGCGCAGAACAGCAGGGTCAGGATAATGAAAAGCCTGATTGGAGCCGTAACCGATGCATGTTACCGGGCTGTCATCAAAACGTTTTTTCACTTCCGCTCTTTGCGCTGCTGTGAGCGAAGGTTCCACATGATGTGCGTGTTGCGTACGTAACTCGACGCCGAGAAAGTTCGTCTTTTCACAATTTGCGATTAATGTGGGCAAATCCCAGTCTCTTCCCCATTGATAGGTAACGAGTCCCATTCTCATTTCCGCCTGAGATTTTTCCGCCGCAGGTTTTGAGCAGGCTGCGAGGGCGCTGAATCCTGCAAGCGTAATTCCTGCCTGAGTACTTTTCAGTAAGAAATCACGGCGTGTGAAATCAGCTTGATGTTTCGACATGTTTGCTCTCCTTTCAATTACAAATTTTAAAAGGCTGGTCCATTTCTAATAACAGGAAATTCCGCTATTCGCAAAGTTGTGCAGTCGTACAGAAAGCCGGCAAGACTTTTAATGAAAATGATAAAAAAAACCGACATCTCATACTTTGGTCTCCCGGATTATCTCTCCATCGCCTCATTCTGATTCAGTAACTCCCAAAATTCACCCGGCATCCAGTGCCCAAGATTTACTATCCGTATCCAGTCCCCCCTACCATAACTGCAATAATTATTTTCTCTTGCTCGTCACATCTCTCTCATAAGATTGAATTTCAGAGATATAATCTTCGCCCGGGATAATGCCCTGCTGCAAACAGTAATAATCCCAAACAGCACCAAAAGGTTTTGTTTTGAGTTCTTCAAGCAAAGCCAGGCGCTCAAAATACTGACCGTTATTTTCATACTGCCGCAGCTTTTCAACAGGTTCCAGCAAAGCAAACAACAATGCTTTTTGAACGGCACGCGTGCCAACGACCCATGCGCCAATCCTGTTTATACTTGCGTCAAAGAAATCCAGGGCAAGATGTACTCTGTCCAATGCATTTGCACGGACAATTTCGTGCATGATGGCCGTTACTTGATCATTCAATGTGACGACATGATCGCTGTCCCAGCGGACGCCGCGAGTAATATGAAGTAAAACCTCATCGGTAAATTGTAAAACAGAAGATACTTTATCAGCCACCGATTCCGTGGGATGAAAATGGCCATTGTCAAGACAGACTATTTTGTTATTGGCAGCAGCGTAGCCGAGATAAAAATCATGCGAGCCAACGACAAAGGATTCGCTGCCAATGCCGAAAAGTTTGCTTTCCAGTGCATCCTTCATTTCGCCCGGATTGTATTCTTTTTGAAAGATTTTATCCAGAGAATCTTTGAGCAGCGAGCGATGCACAAATCGATCAACGAGTTCATCCTTGGACCCATCGGGAATCCAAATATCATGAATGGTAACGTCATTTAATTCCCGGCCAAAAAACGCACTGATTTCACGGCAGCGCTGCACATGTTCGATCCAAAAGTCACGAATGCTTTTATCCTTATGAGAAAGTGTATAGCCATCATCCGCTTTGGGATGTGAAAAACAGGTCGAATTGAAATCGAGCTTGATGCCGACCTTTTTCGCCCAGTCTATCCAGCCCTGGAAATGTGCCGCTTCAATCTGATCCCTGTCAATCAGTTTGCCGCCGAATTCGCCGTAAATTGCATGTAAATTCAAGCGATTGGATCCCGGAATAAGGGAAAGCACTTTTTCAAAATCCATTCGAAGCTCCGCAACCGTGCGCGCTTTACCCGGGTAGTTTCCGGTTACCTGGATGCCGCCGCCGGAAAGAGCCGCGTCAGGTTTTTCAAAACCACCCACATCATCGCCTTGCCAGCAATGAATGGAAACAGGTACGCTTTCCAGAATTTTGAGAACAGCCGCCGTTTCAATGTCAATTTCCGCATATTGCTCCTGAGCAATTTCGTACGCTTTTTCAATCAGTTGGTTGTTTTTCTTTGTCATCCTGAGCCTTTTTATTAAATTAGTAATAAAGGATACGGGACAAGGGACTGAAACCCTTGTTCTCAAGCTTTGCAAAATAATAACGAATTGTACAACCATTTTCAATTAAATGCAAA
>JAADGR010000286.1 GCA_013152225.1 Calditrichota bacterium | reverse complement strand
ACATATTGATCCGATTAAATACGATTTGTTTTTTGAGCGATTTCTCAATCCCGGCAGGGTCGATCCTCCGGACATTGACGTTGATTTTCCGTGGGATGAGCGAGATGATATTCTGGACTATATTTTCCACAAATACGGTAAAAATTGTACGGCAATGATCTCAAATCATAACAGTTTCAAAGCGCGTTCGGCTGTACGGGAAATTGCCAAGGTTTACGGCATACCGGACGCTGAAATCGGCAATATTACCAAAAAAATGTCTTCATACTGGCAGCCTGAAAATTTGTGGACTCTTGCCAAAACCCACCCCATATATAAAGGCATGGATTTTCCGGAACCCTGGGAAGAAATATTTTCGCAGGCGGAGAAAATTCGTGGTTATCCGCGGCATCTTTCCGTCCATTGCGGCGGTGTCGTCATTGCCCCGGATGGGTTGGACAATTATGTGCCGACACAGGACGCCAAAAAAATCCTCAAACTGGCCGGCGTCATCCACGATGGCTCCAGTGGTTTACCACGCGATGTGAATAGTAAAAATCATATTCGCGTCGTTCAGTGGGAGAAAGATCAGTCCGAAGAAATGGGATTGATCAAAATAGATATTCTTGGCAATCGCTCACTCGCTGTCATTCGCGATGCATTGCGAGCCATTGAAAGAAATTATGGCGTTAAAATAGATTATGCCAAATGGAATCCGCTTCAGGACCCGGAGACCATCAGCCTGCTTGCGCGCGGGGATACAATCGGTGTCTTTTACGTCGAATCCCCGGCCATGCGTCTTTTGCAGAAAAAGACGGGCAAGGGTGATTTTGAACATCTCGTCATTCACAGTTCCATCATCAGGCCTGCGGCCAATATTTTCATTAGCGAATACATTCGCCGCTTGAAAGGGGGTACCTATACGCCGCTGCACCCATTATTGGAAGAAAAGCTCGGAGAAACTTTCGGCATCATGGTTTATCAGGAAGATGTTTCCAAAGTTGTGATGGCATTGGCGGATTTTACGCCTGCGGAAGCCGACGATCTGCGAAAGGTTATTTCCAAAAAACACAAGCAAAAGCAAATTCAGAATTACAAAAAAAAGTTTTATGTCGGTGCCGGAAAAAATCATATCGCTAAAGAGACAATCGACAAAATCTGGGATATGATCATGAGTTTTTCCGGCTACAGTTTTTGCAAACCGCATTCCGCATCGTATGCGATGGTGTCTTTTAAATCCGCTTATCTTCGTGCACATTATCCGGCGGAATTTATGGCTGCCGTCATTTCCAATCAGGGTGGATATTATTCCACTTTTGCATATATCTCGGAAGCCCGTCGAATGGGAATAAAAGTGCTTTTGCCCGACATTAACAAAAGTGAGAAACATTATGCAGGAAAAGAGTTGCAAATTCGCGTCGGTTTCATGCAACTCAAAGGATTAAGCGCTCGCGCTTTGGATGCGGCTTTAAAAGAAAGAAAAGCAAACGGCCGGTTCAAATCTTTTGATGATTTTATTTCCCGAGTGAACATCGATCCTGCGGATGTGAAAATATTTATAAAATCGGGCTGCTTTGATTCGTTGGAGAAAAACAAAGCACGCTCCAATTTGTTGTGGAAATTGCAATGGGTGCATGCGGAAAAGCGTTTTCAAAAAAAATCTCAAAATCTGAATTTGTTTGAACAATCTTTACCGGCACAAAATTTGCTTCCGAAAGCAGCTTCGTATGACATGACAACCATTTTAAAACACGAGGTCGAAACATTGGGGTTTTTAATTTCCCGCCATCCATTGACCTTGTATAATGACCGGATTCAAAAGATTCGCTATGTGAAAGCAAAAAACATTCCTGACTTTGTAAATAAAAGAATTAGAACGATTGGCTGGTTTATAACCGGCAAAACCGTCAGCACAAAAAACAATCAGTTCATGGAATTTATCAGTTTCGAAGACACAACAGCAATTTATGAAACAACATTTTTCCCGAAAGCGTATTCCAAATTTGTGCGCTTCTTGTCCAGGTCTCGTCCGTATGTTTTAGAAGGAACCGTCTATTCTCATTATGGTGCAACAACTTTGACTGTAGACACAGTTTCTTTTTTATAGTATATTGTTTCTTATCACAGTGAAAGCAAAATATTTGGATTAAATTTTCTATCAAATCCAGTTACTGTTATTATAATCCGCTTGAAACGTTCATTAAAAGTGGTTGCAGGTGTGGTTGAAAAAAACTTGAAAGAATTCATAAAGCGAATGCCCAAAGTCGAATTGCATTTGCATCTGGAGGGTTCAATTCGCCCGCAGACGGCCTTGGAATTGATGCGCCGCAATGACCCATCAAATGCCCCTATCAATTCATACGACGTGAAGAAAATATATCGGTTCGACGATTTGAGTGGATTTGTACAGGGTATGAGAAATGTCTCCGATAATATTCAGAATCTCGCTGACCTGCAGCAGGTAACACTGGAACTTTTTCATTCGCTCATTGAACAAAACGTCCAGTACGTTGAATATGATTGCGCAGTGCAAAAGTACATTGATCTGGGCTTTTCGTTGGAAGAAATTGTCGATGCGCTCTATCGCTGTTCGCTTGAATTTCCGATAAAGAATCGTCTGAAATCAAATCTCATCATCAATTTGCAAAGATCTCATACTCCTGCAAAAGTTTCCGCGCTGGTTAAGCAGGTTGCTGAACTAGATCATCCTTACATTGTTGGCGTTGGCTTGTCCGGGGATGAAAGTTCTTATCCACAAGGCCTTTTTGCCAGAGCGTTCCAAATTGCCAAGCAAGCCGGATTACACAGAACTGTCCATGCCGGAGAGGCTGCCGGTGCAGCAAGTGTATGGGATGCGTTAACCCAATTGCATGCGGAGCGAATTGATCATGGAACCAGAGCCATCGATGATTTAAAACTTGTTCGTTATTTGCAGGAGCATGAAATTCCGCTCACTCAGTGCCTCAGCAGCAATATTAATCTGAATGTGGTCGACGGGTATGAAAATCATCCATTTGGAGAGTTTTACAAAAGAGGTCTATGCGTCACTTTGAATACGGACGATCCCCAGGTTTTCGGCATTAGCTTAACGCAGGAATTTGAGATCGCAGCCCAATACTTTGACCTCGATTCTGATGATTTGGCCAGGATTGTGTTGAATGGGATAACAGCATCTTTTGAAAACAAGCAAAATAAATTGTTTTACCATAAAAGAATTGAAAAAGAGCTGACTTTTCTGGAAAATGAATTGCGGCAGGAATATGTAAATGAAGTGTCTTCCATCTAAAGCATTTAATTAAATTTCAGAAGGGAGTTCCACAATGAAAAAGATAGTCATGATTATTTTAATCCTCGGCATCGCCGGCATTCCGGCCAGTTCCTATGCTCTCAAATTGTTCGGCATAGGACCTCGGGGTGGATATTATAAAGCACAGGAAGCCGAAAGCGGGAAAATGTACGTCGGCGCAACAGCGCGTTTCAAACTGGCATCCCTTGGATTTGAAGGTGCAATTGATTATCGTTCGGAAGAATATGAAAACGGGAACGTCAAAGTCACCAGTTGGCCTGTTTCCGCATCAGTTCTTTTGTATCCTTTGCCGTTCGTTTATGGCATTGCAGGATTTGGCTGGTATAACTCGACTATCGAGTACAGCTCCAATTTGCCCACTCTGCTTGCCCCAAAGAGCGAGACCGAGCAGCAAATCGGTTATCATTTTGGTGGCGGCGTAGAACTGCCACTTAGCAGCGCTATGTCAATTGCCGCAGATATTCGTTACGTTTATCTTGATTATCAGTTTGATTCGACGTCCAGTGGCCAAAAAGTAAAGTCTGATTTTTATGCTATTACGCTTTCAATGTTTTGGGGATTCTAGAGTGAAACTATGACAATTTATTATGCCAGGACATCATCGAATCAATTTGGACCTCTGAGACTTGCAGAAATAAGAAGGTTCATAAAAGATGGTGTATTTCAATTGTCTGATCAATATTTGGATTTTTCTTCCGTCAAATGGAAAGCGATGGTTGAAGATCCTGTTTTGAAACAAGTTTTCCGGGAAAATAACACCGATAAAAAACCTCCGAAAATCATTGCCATTGCCAGCGGGAAGGGGGGAGTTGGCAAAACAGCTCTTGCTGCTTCCATGTCGATCGAACTTGCCAATCTGGGAAAAAAGGTCATTCTGGTTGATGCAGATTTCGGAGGGCCTGACCTTCATGAGTGGATGGGGATCAGCCGGCCTCCGATAACTTTGAATGCGTTGTTCAGCAAAAAAGGCCTGGGCTTGAGTGATATCCTGTTAAGCACTCCGTACAAAAATATTAAAATGATTTGTGGCGATGTCGGGAGCCTCGAGTCATCAAATCCAAAATATTTTCAACGACTCAAATTTATCCGCCAATTAAGGCAACTTGATGCCGAATATGTCCTTGTCGACCAGAGCCCGGGGGTGTCGTATGCAACCGTGGATATTTACCTCAATTGTGACGAGGGGATTATCGTCACACTGCCGGAAGCAACCTCTTACATGGATGCTTTTAATTTCATCAGAAGCACACTGATACGACGACTCAAAAAGGCTATATTTTTTAGCGAATATGCATTGCAGCAACTGGAAGAATTCGAAAATCTGGATTGGCGAAAATACGAAAAATCGTTGCTTCCATTTTTAGTCAGAATAGAAAGAGGCGACGCACGGGCAGGGGTGATTTTCAAGGGTGTTCTTCGCAACTTTCACCCGAAAATTGTGACCAATATGGTGCAAAATAAGCGCGAAACTATCGAGAGTCAAGGTTTTCAACATTCTTTAACAAAACTTTTGCTGATAGAGTCGAGGCGTCTCGGCTTTATTGAGTATCGTAAAAATTTTAGAGCACTAATAAAAGAGCACCGTCCTTTCGTTTTGACTGGGCAAAGAAATACAGGTCCGTTGCATTTCAATAAATGGAGGCGCACTCTTGAAAACGGATTTCATCAGCTTGCAAAAATTGGCGCCGGCAAAAAAGAAACTAATCGGACAACAAAAGAGTTGCTTCAGCCTGATATAAGGCATTCCCCTGAAATTGATGCCCAGGCGAAAAAACTTGATTTGCAGATTCCCTCACTTGTCTAAAAGCTTAATCCCGACAAAAAGATGCTTTCACAGAAAAAAAGGCTGATCGATCTTTATTCAGATCACTTTGGAAAATCGCCTGAAAAAATAACACAACTCAAAGGAGACGGATCGGATCGGAGTATTTACAGGCTTCAATACTCAGGGGAAACAGTCATTGGAATTAGCGGAGAAAATCCTGCCGAGAATCTTGCCTTTGTCCAATTTTCAAATCATTTTGCCAATTGCGATCTGCCTGTGCCGAAAATTTATACGACGCACTTAGCAGATGGAATTTATCTCGAAGAAGATTTAGGCTCCGAGACCCTGTTTGATCGCATTTCAAAAGAGAAGAAAAAATCGAGTGATACTGTCCTGAATCTCTACCGGAAGGTGATCGAGTGGCTTCCCAAATTCCAGATCGTAGCAGCTAAAGATTTGGATTTTTCCTTTTGCTACCAATACAGAGAATTTTCCCGGGATGCAATGCTTTGGGATTTGCAATATTTCCGACATCGTTTTTTGGATATTTTTTATGACGGTGAATTTGGCGAGGCTGATCTTTTGAATGATTTTCGCTTCTTTACTGATTATCTGAGCCATGCTGATTCGGATTTCTTTTTATACCGCGATTTTCAGTCGCGAAATATTATGCTGAAGAATGATCGTCCGTATTTCATTGATTATCAGTCCGGCAGGAGGGGGGCGCTGCAATATGACCTGGCATCACTTTTATACGACGCCAAAGCGAGGCTGCCGGAGAACATTCGCGAGGAATTGATCGATTTTTATCTTGAATGTGTTCAAAAATATGCTCAAATTGACTCTGCCAAATTTATGCAATATTTTTATGGATTTGTTCTGATACGCATTCTTCAGGCTCTGGGCGCATTTGGATTTCTCTCAAAGGTCAAAGGAAAAACACAGTTTAATGCAGGCATACCTTTGGCACTTGCCAATATTGCATCGGTTATGGATAAAGTTACGGTGCTGAAAAGAATGCCTGCTTTAAAAACAATATTGGACCAACTAACAAAGGAGCAGAATGAGAAAAGATTTGCAGATACTCATTCATAGTTTCGGATTCCATAAATCCGGCATCCCGGATGATCCGTATGAAAATGGCGGCGGTTTTGTCTTTGATTGCAGGGCCATCGAAAATCCGGGGCGATATGAAGAGTTCATGCAGTTAACGGGCTTGGACAAAGAGATTATTAATTTTTTGCAAGCCAGGCCTGAAGCAGAGGAATTCCTGGCGCATACTGACAAGTTAATAGAAATGATGATAAACTTTTTTCTGAGCAGAAATTTCAATCATTTGATGATTTCTTTTGGATGCACAGGAGGGAGGCATCGTTCGGTTTTTTGTGCGGAAAAGACGGCGGCAAAACTCAGAAAGAGTGGTTTTGCGGTCGATGTGATTCATAAAGACATTACCGGGGAAAACATCTCCAAATGAAAGCTATTATCCTCGCCGCCGGCTTTGGTACGCGTCTTTTGCCGCTCACCAAAGAGGTTCCCAAAGCACTTATCAGGCTGGCGGGCAAACCGCTGTTGGAAATAGTGCTTAAAAAAATGCTCACCTCCGGTTTTGATGAAATAGCTGTAAATGTCCATCATCATGCGGATAAAATTCAATCGTATCTGGACGATTTCATGCAAAATCACAAGGCCAAGATTTATGTTTCTTACGAACCGGAAGTTTTGGATACAGGCGGGGGAATAAAGAAAATGATCCCGCTCCTTGGGACGGATGAGCCCATTTTGGTGCATAATGTTGATATTATTTCAAATATCAACTTGCATGAATTATTTGAAAAACACAAACACTTGAATTCGGATGTTTCTCTGGCGGTTCAGCAAAGAAAAACAAATCGCTATTTGCTTTTTGATGAGTC
>JAADGR010000146.1:3482-10471 GCA_013152225.1 Calditrichota bacterium | reverse complement strand
ATTTTAGGATTGAAATGCATTATCGTAAAGCACCTGCACCTGCGGCAGCGAGTTTTAATCGGACTATTTTGGTATTTAACTTCAGTTCGTTTAGTTGGTTTTGTTCGCTGCTATATTGATTTACTCAGGCTGTTTTAGATTTGAAATGGGCAACGAACAAGACGAACAAAACTAACTATATAGTTTTAATCGGAATGTTTTGGGAAGGCATTCACGGTTTCACTCGCTTCTTAACGCCTCAATCGGATCCAAAAGTGAGGCTCGGTGAGCCGGATAAACTCCGAAGAATATGCCAACAAGAAGAGAAAAAGCAAAAGCCACGGCGATGGAAGGAATGGAAAGGCTGGCAGACCAGGTAGTGAACAAGCCAATAGTTATAGAACCGATGACTCCCAAGATGATTCCAAGAAATCCTCCACCAATAGTAAGTATTGAAGATTCAAGCGAGAACTGTATGAAAATGTCTTTTTTGCGGGCGCCTACCGCCATGCGCAAGCCTATTTCATTAGTGCGTTCGCGAATAACCATAAGCATAATTGCCAGAATACCGATGCCGCCAACGAGCAGCGAAATAGCAGCAATACTGCCAATGAGCATAGTAAACGTGTTGGTTGCTTCTTTTTGCGTTTTCAGAACATCCGCTTGATTTTGAATGGTAAAGTCATCCGGTTTGGTGTGTCGAGTGAGATGATGCCGCTCGCGAAGAAGACCGGTTACTTCCTCAACGGCCGCATTGATAGACCGACTATTTTTTGCCTGAACATAGATCGTGTTCAGATAAGTCAGGTTGAACACTCTGCGAAGCGCCGTGTTGATAGGAATAATGATTTGATCATCCTGATCCACACCGTTAATATCGACTCCTTTGGCTTCCATTTCTCCAATAACTTCGAAGGGAATTTTCCTGATGCGGATGGTTTCGCCAATTGGATCTTCGTTTTCAAAAAGATTCTTCACCACTGTTTGTCCCAAGACCGCCACCCGTAGAGAAGCGCGATTTTCCTCATCGGTAAAGAATGCTCCCCGGCGAACGTGAAAATTACGGATTTCCTGAAACTCCGACGTCGTACCGACAACTGAGGTCTTGGTACTGAGGCTACTATATTTAACCTGAAGTTTTTTACTTTGAATAGGCGCTGTTAAATGAACAGATGGACAATCAAGAGAAATAGCCCTGGCATCTTTCAAAGTCAGAGTGATGACATTGCCTGTTTGCCGCCGTCTTCCGGCAAAGGAACGAACTTGCCCGGCATTCACCACAATCAGGTTGGTGCCCATTTCCTCAATTTTGCTCAACACCTCTTTTTGCGCTCCACGACCAATAGCTACCATGATGATGACCGCCGAAACGCCGATGATAATGCCCAAAAGCGCCAAAACGGTTCGCATTTTGTGGGCTAAAAGAGCCCGCCGGGATATTTTGAGGTTTCGGTATATTTTCATTTTTTTCCTTTTTGTGTCACCTTCGCTTCCATGATCTTCTCGATGGAAACGCCCATTATGATAACAAAAATAATAGTCAGACCCAGCCGCAGCGCCATGAATCTGGCGCCGAGAAATTGAAGTTCCACCATTTCCTGAGGGATTTTAATGCATGCCCATGCTGACAAAAAAATAACAATATTGGAAGTGCGTGCTCCTTTTTTGATTAAAGCTGCAGCCATAGGGAAAGCAACATAAAGGGGGCCCGTGGGCAAAGACCCCAACAGCAGGGAAAGTCCAATTCCTCTGATTCCTGAGGCCGTGCCCATTAGTTTTACAATCACCTCTTTGGGAACCCATACGGCAAAGAGACCTATAAGCAACATAACCGCCGGCAGAATCCATAACATTTCCCAAAAAATCTGCCCGGAAGATTTTATAACCGCAGGCTGCCTATCCGGAAAAATGATCAGAAGAACAACCGTAAAAATCACTCCTGCCGTCAAAAAAAGCCAGGATTTGAGAGTTGGCTTCTTTTGATGAGCTTTTAAGTTTGTTTTCATAAGATTGCTCCGATTATTATTCCAATCAAAACAGCGAGCAGAAAGCTGATCCCATTTCTTAACACTGCTATTCTCTTGCCTAATTCTTTAATCTCTAAAGGAAGGGTAACAAATCCGATCATGGTTAAGGTAGTAATGAAAGTAGCAACCGCTGTAACGGTAGCGCCGGCTTTTAGGAATGATGCCGCCAATGGAAAAGCAACGATCGATGGTATATACAAAATCGCTCCCAGCAGGGCGGATACAAATATGCCGACAATGCCCGACTGATTGCCCATAAATTTTAAGATTACCGCATGCGGCACGAATCCTATTAAAAGGCCGACCAATGCAACAATCAAAAGAATGGTTGGAAGAATTTTAAGAAATGTTTTGACGGCAATCTTTATGGCTTTTTTTGTCTTTTGTTTATCTTTATTAAAAGAGAGAAAAAGACACCCGATTGCAAGGATGTTTATGATAATAGATGTCAAATTCATTGGTATTGATTTCTCATATTTTAATGTAATATTTACTTATGACAATGAATAAACTGAACATTGTTACTATTCACCGCAGTGCTTCTACAGGGTCTAACCGGGCGGCTTTCCGCGCCGGTTGAACCCCAAAAACGATTCCCACGATAAAAGAAAATCCGAAAGCCAGTACAAAGGCTTCCCACGAGACCACTGCCGGTGTATTAGTTAACAATTCCATGATTTTCACCCCAAGTATGCCAACGATAAATCCCAAAATACCACCGGACAGCGTTACCACCAGCGATTCCAGGACAAACTGTAATAAAATTTCTTTGCTGCGTGCGCCTACCGCCTTGCGAAGACCTATTTCCTTTTTACGCTCGCTCACGGAAATGAGCATAATGTTCATAATGACTATGCCACCTATGATAAGCGAAAGTCCGGAAATTAATAACAGAAAAATGTGGAGAGTGTTGGATACGCCTTTGATCATTTTTATAATCTGGGTGGAAGAGGTAAGCCTGAAATCATCCTCTTCCTGCGAAGCAAGATGATGATTATGCCGTAGTACCTGACCTATTTGTCGGGAGATTACCTTCAGATGTGAAGGATCATCCACAATGACCCGCATCATGGCGATGTATTTCGGCTGATTCATCAAACGCCGGGAAGCGGTGGAAAAGGGGATAATAATCAAGTTGTCAAAATCGCTCCCTCCCGGACTGGCACCTCGTTTCTGCAAGATACCCTGCACCTTGAATTTTACTTTACCGATTAATAATTTTGCGCCAATGGGATTGATGTCGGCAAAAAGCTCTTTTTTAACTGTTTGTCCAATCACACAGACTTTTTTAAGCAGCTCAACATCCTCTGTCCCGACAAAATTTCCTTTGCTTGCTCCGCGCTTCCAGGCGTCAGCCCAGTCGGGCATGACACCCATCACTGTGGCGCTTGTAAATTGGCTCTGATATTTGATTGGCATATTCAGTTTTACCTGAAAAGGAGTTACTATTTTGACGCCATCAATAGAAGAAATGTCATGGAGATCTTGTTGTGTAAGATTTGCCTCGGAGACAGACGACGGTCCCCGCATTTTTCCGCCACCGGAATGAACCATAATGGCATTAGGCCCAAAGTTATTGATGCGCGCCATTATTTTCTTGTTCGCGCCCTGAGTGACGGATAAAATTACGATCAACGTGGCAATGCCGATAATAATGCCCACCATCATCAGAAAGGAGCGCATTTTGTTTTTGCCCAATCCTTTGAATGCGTTGGTTGTCAATCGGAATATCTTCATTGTGTCACCTCCGTTTCTTCGGGAATGTTTTGGAGTTCTTCCCGGGCATTCAAGGGATTTCGCACCCTTTCGTCTCCGGTTATCTTGCCGTCCTTAATGCGGATAATCCTATCCGCGTGTTCAGCTATTTCCTGAGCATGAGTAACCAGAATGACTGTCTTCCCCTCGGCATGAAGCTGTTGAAAAACGGAGATCACCTCAAGACCGGCGCGACTGTCCAGGTTGCCGGTGGGTTCATCTGCGAGAATAATTTCGGGATTATTAACCAGCGCCCGGGCAATGGCAACCCGCTGCTGCTGTCCGCCGGAAAGTTCGGCCGGATAGTGATGAATTCGATCTGCCAACCCAACAATTTCCAACGCTTTCTGTGCCAGCTTTGAAATGTCAGAACGATCGGAATATAGCAGCGGTAGTTCGACATTCTCCAGCGCGTCTGTGCGCGGCAGCAGATGAAATTGCTGAAACACAAAACCAATCTTGCTGTTCCTTATTCTTGCCAGATCATCGTCACTCAAATTATTGACATTTTCCCCCTCAAGGAAGTATTCTCCACCGGTGGGTCTGTTCAGACAGCCGATGATATTCATTAAAGTCGATTTCCCCGAGCCGGAAGCGCCCATAATGGCGACAAATTCTCCCTTTTCTATCTCAAGGGAAATATCTTGCAGAGCCTTTACGGTTATGTTCCCGTCTTTGCTGTAAATTTTTGTAATGGCTTTCGTTTGGATAATATTGTTCATGTTTAATATCCTTTTGGTTTATTGTGTCTTAATTTTTTCGCCTTCTTTTAAGCCGCTTAAAACTTCAAAATAACCGTCGCTTTCCCATCCTAAAATAACCTTCCTTTTTTCCGGCATAGCTCCATTCAAAATGGTTACAAACTTTTCACCCTCTCGGTTGTGCACGGCTTTTCGGGGAATGGCAAGAACATTTTCCCGTGTTTTCAAGAGAATCCTCACCGTCGCTGTCATTTCCGGCCGCAACGTTTTCCCTTTAAAATTTGTAATTTTGATGGTCGTGACGTAATTTACCACATTATCCTGAATAACCGCTTTGGGATAAATTGCGGTGACGACACCTTCAAAATCTGTGGCAGGATAGGTATCAACCGTAAATGTAGTACGCTGCCCAACTTCAACCCGGCCAATGTCCGTTTCGTCCACATAAGCCCACACCTCCAATTTTTTCAGGTTGATAATGGTAACAAAAGTTGGCGCGGAAAACCGGGCGGTTACGGTTTCGCCTTCCTGAGTGGAAACGGACGCGATGACCCCGGAAATAGGAGCAATAATTTTTGTATAACTCAATTGCACCTCGGCATAAGCAAGATTGGCTTCCGCCTGTTTTAATTTGGCTTTATTTATTTCGAATGATTTTTCCGCCAGATCCAGTTGGTTTTGAGAAATAAAATTTTGCTTCAGCAATGAATGCTGCCGCTTCAAATCCAGTTTGGCATATTCATAATTGGCACGGGCATTTTCCAGCGCCGCTTTGGCCTGATTATATTCAGCCTGCAACTCTGCCGGATCCAATTCTGCCAACACCTGCCCTTTTGTGACCATGTCGCCGATATTAACGTAAAGGTGCTGCACCGTTCCCGAAGCCCGGGAGCCAACCCGAACTTCCGCGCCGACCATGGGCTTGATAATGCCGGTCGCCAAAACACTGGAGCTTATATCGCGTCGCGCAACCGTAACCGTCTGTGTCGAGTTGCCGTTCTTTTGTTCATCGCCGGATTGGCCACACCTTAACACCATGCTCATTAATATAACCGCAGATATAAAAGTCATCAAACTTTTCTTCATTTCAAAATCTCCTCAAGATATTTCCCGCTTATTGCTCGTTGCAAAACCATCTGTGCAATTTTATAATCAGCGAGCGCTTCAATATAACGCTGTTCTGCGGACACAAAAGTCGTCTCGGCATCCAGAACATCGAGCATGGAGCCGACGCCTTCCCTATATTCGCCTTCTGAAATGTCTAAATTTTCCCGGGCGTCTTTTAAAAATACCTGTGTATTTAAGATGCGTTCTTTAACTTCTTTGAGCGCCAAAAATGCATTCCAAACTTCCAGACTGATTTGCTGACGTAGGGACGTTGTCTGTTGTTCCAGAGCCAGCAGCTCCAATTTTTCCTGTGATACTCGCGCCGGGCGGGAAAATCCACTGAAAAGCGGTAAGCTGACGCTCAATCCGATATAGTTCGACTGATAAAGTTGGGAAACTTTTGCCCCGTTAAAATTATAATTGGCGTTTAGAGAGACGCTGGGATAATAATCCGCTTTGGCCAGGCGGATAAATGATTTTTGCGCTTGCAACTGCTCCTCCATTTTTTTCAATTCCGGTCGCTTCTCATAAGCCTGCTCTACTAATGTTTGAAATTTATCTTGATTCCCTGGTGTTTCATTCACTGCGGCTTCACTCAAGTCATCCACAATTTTAAGGGGCGAACTCACATTCTGTCCCAGCGCAATATTCAACTGCCCGCGAGCCACGGAAACTGCGTTGCGTGCGTGTATCAAATCAAGTTTGGCGTTGGACTGTTCTGTTTTAGCTTTCAGAATATCCGAACGGGAAGCGAGTCCGTTTTTGAAGCGAGCATTGGCAAAGTCCAGATGGCTTTGGGCGCGCTGCAAGGATTTCTCCGCGACGCCGGTAAATTGTTCTGCCTGTAAAAGCTGATAATAGGCTTCTGTAACCGCAAGAATCAAATCCTGCTGACTGCCTTTATATTCGGACTTTCCGGCCTCATAATTGTGGCGAGCTGCATGAACCGATGCAACGGTCTTGCCGCCTTGAAAAATATTGTAGCGCATGGAAACACTGGTATTATAATTGTCTCCTGTTTTCCCCGCATTGAAACCAGGCTGCGCTGTAAGACGACCGGCATCGGCATTTAAATTAAAAGAAGGATAAAACCCGGCGCGCGCTTCAGAGAGTTTCTTTTTTAGCTTTGCAACGCCAATTTGCGAAGCAAGAATTTGCGGATTATTTTTCAAGGCAATATGAATACATTGTTGCAAATTAAGGGTTTTTGCTTCCGTTTGCTGCGAACTGGCGATATCGGGAGAAATAAGAACAGCCCCCAAAATGGCAGATAATATTACTTTGCTTATTAACACCCTCTTTATTCTCCTTCTTGGTCAGATTTAATCTCTCAAAAAAAACTATCAGCTATTCATGATTCATTTATTTGGAAAATTTTTTTGCCGAATGCAAGCAGGACCCGACAATTGATTTTTTCCTA
>JAADGR010000146.1:0-3421 GCA_013152225.1 Calditrichota bacterium | reverse complement strand
ATCGAAAAAAAGTGGTGAATAACTAAATATTGTGATTCAGTCTGCATCGCGCTGATATCTTTAATGAGCTGATTAATTACCACTGTATCCGGATTATCATTCTTAATTTCAATCGCCAAAAGCTTGTTTTTTCGACCAACGTTTACAGACAGCGAATCCAATTTGGTGTGAAAAGCGATTCGCAATTTTTGAAATTGTTCCATCTGACCGGGCGTAAGTTTAACCTCCCGCTTTACCTGCTCAAAGACTTTTTGTCCTCTTACATTGGGGAGCAAAGATATTTTTGATCGTTGATATAAAATGACGCCCAAAGACGAGAGATTTGTTATGGTAATAATGAGAATAAAATAGATAAACGCCTTCTTTTTCATGATAGCCTCTTATTCATTTTCATAATCCATAAAAGCCGCCAATTCACCGCCTAAAGAACCGGAAGATAAAACCCGGAAATTTTCCAGGCCAAATTCACTTTGTAATTGAAGTGAAGTGCCGGCCTGCCTGCTGGACACTTCTGTCATCATCAGACGGTTTCCCAGCTTAATACCGATGAATAACCCCAGCATGACGATTGCCGCTGTCAAAGCAGGTCGCGCTGTCTGCCGGATAAATACTCTCACTTTATTAACCAGTCCTCCTTTCTGCGTTTTTCCCCCTAACTGAGCAGAAATTTTATTCCACAAAAAGGGCGAAGGTTGTACCTGCTTTATTGATTGCGACAAGTTCCAGGCCCCGGAGAGCGATTGAACATCTTTGCGGCACTGCTCGCATCGTTCGAGATGGAGCTGAACCTCGGCTCTCTCATCAGGCGGTAGCTCCGCTTCGATATAGCGCAGTAATTTTTTTTGAATTTCTTTGTGTTTCATTGTTCTTACCTCTCTTTTAGCATAGGACACATCAATGGCAAATAACTTGCATTCCGGATCGAATTATTTTAGCAGCACTATTAATTTTTTAGTTAGATTATCTTTTGCATGATGCAGTAACGATTCCACAGCGGACAGGGATGTCTTCATCACCTCCGCGATTTCTTTGTAAGAAAGTTCCTCGTAGCGTTGCAAAATAATCGCCGTGCGCTGTCTCGGGGGAAGCGACTGAATAGCCTGCTGAACAAGCGCATCCGATTCGTTCTTTTCCAATTTTAAATCGGGCCTGGCTTGCGCGTTGTCCAAAATAGATTCCTCTTTTCCCACCAAAAAATCCAGAGAAAGCCAGGTGGCTATTTTTTTACGGCGAGCATAATTTAAGCCGGTGTTGACGGCAATTTGGTAAAGCCATGTGGAGAGCTTAGCGTCGCTACGAAATTTTTGAATAGAGCGGAAAGCTTTTACAAAGATATCCTGCGTGGCATCTTCGGCATCCTGCTTGTCGTTTAGCATTCGATAACAGACGTTGAAAACCATTCCTTTGTATTCTTCATAAAAATGTTTAAATGCTGACCTGTCACCGCGACGTATTTTTTCCAATAATTCTAAATTCTTCATTTATATTTCCAAAATAAACGCGTCAATTATCATCAAAGAAATTACATATACTAATTTGACACTTCAAATTAAAAAAACTTGCAAACAGAAAATTTTTAAACGTAGGGTTGACAAATTGATGGGGTAAGAGTGTCGTTTCTTTGCTCTGTTTTTTTTAGCGGATTCAAAAATTATTTGATTTTACAGATATTTTTAGTTATATTGACGTTAAAGTAATTTTTCGATCACCTTCAACAAAGATAATCGCCATGAAGAAATCATTTTTGAAGCTCAAAGAAGTTAGAGAACTCATCAGGTTAAAAAAGTACAGTGAGGCGGAAAAAATATTAAATGAATTGATTAAAGAGCAGCCCGATGATGAATATGTTTGTGGTGCGCTGTTTGATGTTTATTTAAAAAAAGGCGCTTTTGAAAAGGCGCAAAAAATATTAAATTCGGTTCTCCGGAAAAATCCTGAGAATTTCTTTTTCTTAAGCCGCAAAGGGGATCTGTTAGTGGCAACGAATAAACATAAGGAGGCACTGAAGATTTTTCTCAACCTTTATAACAGCAACAAAGATCCTCATGTCGGTTGGCGGCTTGCCAATGAATATTATCGCATCAAAAAATATGACAAAGCAGAGTATTATTTCGATCAGACCATCACAAAGTTATTTGATAGAGCGGAGCTGAATTTCCTGGGTTTTCTGATAAAAAAAGCATTAAAAAAATATGACCATGCCATGGATTTAATCACCAGCGCCATCAATAATAGCGCTCAGCCGCAGCACTACATTTCACAAAAAATGCAATTCCAGACCGAATTGAAAGGAATTTCAGCGCAACAATGGGAGAAGTCGATAAAATATTCTACCAGCAAAAATGAACCATTCGTGTTGAAAGAATTGGCGGAAAAGTTTCTTAAAGAAGGTAAATTTGAAAAAGCTGAAAAATACTACAAAGAAATCCTGAAGAATGACAATAACAATTACAATAAAAGCCGTCTGGGCTATGTTTATTACAAATGGAAGAAATATGATTTGGCGCTATCTATATTTCTTGAAATGCCTTTGAAAAATTTTCTCATTCCCAGTTTTATGGCGATGGTCATAAAATCGGCTCACGAAACCGGTCAACAGCAAAAAGTGGTTGAGCATTTGCAAGACTTATTAGAAAAAAATCCTGAGGCAAAACAACTGTGGGGGGCGATTAGGAGATTGTCGGCAAAATAGCGCTTCAAAAGCCGCTGTAAGAATAAGCTAATGCCAAGAATTCACGAATTTAGGCGAAGTAAATTATTCCCATTTTGGAAATAAAACAATGAAAAAAATTAAAGACCTCATTGAAATACCGGAAATCGAAACCGTCATCAAAATTAATGAATTGTATGACTATGATCAAAAAAGTTTGCAGGATAAAATTTATAATACGTTTATCCTGACTGAAGAAGTGTTATTTGGTGTTTCGATCCTGATCAAAAAAATTGCGCAAAAACAGAACGCCGGTTTCATTGTCAAAGGCAGCTATGGTTCCGGTAAAAGTCATTTCCTTGCTTACATGGCAGCGATCTCCGAAAACGTTAAACTGTTTAGAAATTTGACTTCCATCTCTTCTGAAATTGCTCCTTTTCAGAAGGATTTTTTCCCCGGCGAGATTTTGGCCGTCCCGGTTTCATTGACCAGTTATCCACAAAATATTTCGCTTGAAAATGCGGTGTTTGATTCAATACGAAAAAAACTCGCCAGCAAAGGCATCACTTTTCCTTCGTCCATCAGCAATAAAATCATCGAGGATTTTAGAACTTTTGTGTCTAAAGATTTAACGCAGGAATTTTTTGAGACTTATGCGGATAAAACCGTGGACGAACAGGCGTTGCGTTTGCGGGAATTTTTGATCGCTAAAAATTTATCGTTCACGCCGATCATTTCGCGGGACGATTTTTACCTGCTTATTCAGAAATC
>JAADGR010000433.1 GCA_013152225.1 Calditrichota bacterium | reverse complement strand
CATTATCTTTTCACTCAGGATAAAGAATACCTGGCTGAAAAAGCCTACCCCATCATGAAAGAAGCGGCGCAGTTTTTCACAGAATATCTTGTTAAAAATCCAAACACCGGCTATCTTGTTTCCGGGCCGTCCATATCTCCCGAGAACAGCTTCCTGACCAAAGACGGCGTCCGCGCCAGCCTTTGCATGGGGCCGACAATGGACCAGCAGATCGTTAATGATCTTTTTACCAATTGTATCAGCGCTGCAAAAGTCCTGGGTAAAGACGAAAAGTTCCGCCGAAAATTGTTCAAAATGAAATCGCAATTAGCACCCATGCAAATCGGCAGCGACGGCAGGTTAATGGAATGGCCGGAAGAGTTTAAAGAACCGGAACCGGGGCACAGGCATATTTCACACCTTTTCGGTCTTTATCCCGGAAAACAAATCAGCTTTCAAAAACGCCGAAATTAATGCAAGCCGCACGCAAAACCATCGACTACCGGCTGGAACACGGCGGCGGCCACACAGGGTGGAGCCGGGCGTGGATCATCAACTTTTTTGCGCGTATGCAGGACGGAGAAAAAGCTTATGAGAACGTCCTCGCGCTGTTGCGGAAATCGACTCTTTCCAACATGTTCGACAATCATCCGCCCTTTCAAATTGACGGTAATTTCGGCGGTACAGCGGGAATTGCCGAGATGCTGTTGCAAAGTCACGCCGGTGAAATCCAGCTTCTTCCTGCTCTGCCTGAAGCCTGGGGAAACGGGCAAGTCAAAGGACTTGTCGCCCGAGGCGGGTTTGTTGTGAATATTTTCTGGCAAGACGGCAAACTTGCCGGGACAAAAATTTATTCAAAATTCGGCAAACCGTGCAAAATTCGCTATGGGAAAAAAGTAATTTCATTGGAAACACAAAAGAATGCTTCCTATGAATTGAATGACAATCTTGTTTTAATGTAATAACCACCCGGAGCCTCTGTCGAGGCATCCGGGATCTGGGATGTGTCGACAAACAGAGCTGCGGCCATGGCAGCCGAAATCAAGCCTGTTACATTAAATATTCTCTGAACAAAAAGAAAAGCAAATCATGAAATTTCCAACCTGCATTTTTATCATCTTCTTTCCCTTGGCAACAGGTGCTCTTTTCGCGCAATCGAATGGCGAAAAGGTGCCAACACTCAATCCCGCACAACTCGCCTGGCAGGATGCGGAACTGGGCGTTATTTTTCATTACGACCTGCATGTGTTCGATAACAAAAGATACGTTCAGTCTGAAAACCGAATCACACCGGTGGCTGATTATAACATATTCAATCCACGCCGTCTGGACACCGATCAATGGATAAAAGCCGCCGGAGATATGGGCGCGACGTTTGCCCTGTTGACAGCCACGCATGAAACCGGTTTTGCGCTCTTTCAATCGGATGTTAATCCGTATTGTCTGAAAGCAGTCAAATGGCAACAGGGAAAGGGTGATCTGGTCCGGGATTTTATTGCTTCCTGTAAAAAATATGGCATAAATCACGTCGTCATTATGGAGAATATTTCCAGGGGAGAAAAAATCAGAAATTACATTATTGAGGGAAAAACGGGGGGCCAATGGATCAAGCTCTGTGAAGGAAGTTGTGTCGGGCATAAACGTATTCAGCGTTTTAACAGCGTAACGGTCTCTGATATTCGCCTGATCATTAACAAGGCGACTGCCGTGCCCTTTATTAATAAACTGGCTGTTTATTAATTTGTCCAAAAGGAGATTTTTTCATGAAGATATCCAACAAAATAAACCGACGGGAGTTTCTAAAAACATCTGCTGTCGCATCTGCCGGATTGACTTTTCGCAGCGCGGCTGCCAGGCCTGTTTCGATAAGGAGTGAAAAGCCGCACATCATTTACATCATGACCGATCAGCATCGCAGTGACTGTTTGGGATGTATGGGCAACAAGATCATCAAAACGCCGAACATCGATTCCATTGCAAAAGACGGCGTTTGTTTTACCAGCGCCTACACGGCTGCACCCAGTTGCACGCCCGCCCGTTCCGGCCTGCTCACCGGACTTTCCCCCTGGCATCACGGCATGTTGGGCTATGGACGGGTAGCGGAAAAATATAAATTTGAACTACCGCGCATGTTGCATAAAGCCGGATATTTTACTTTCGGCATCGGCAAGATGCACTGGTTTCCGCAAAAGAATCTGCACGGATTTCACGGTACTTTGGTGGATGAAAGCGGCAGAACGGAGACGCCGTGGTTTGTCAGCGATTATCACGACTGGTTCAAGCTGAACGCGCCCGGACTCGATCCCAACGCCACGGGCATTGGCTGGAACGAGCATCGCGCCGGTGTGTACGCCCTGGATGAAAGATTACATCCTACGCGCTGGACAGGACAAACAGCGGTAGAATTGATCGAAAATTACAATCTCAACAAACCGCTCTTGCTCAAAGTGTCCTTTGCCCGACCGCACAGTCCGTATGATCCGCCACGCAGATTTCTCGAAATGTACGGCGAAGATGAGATGCCCGCACCTTCTGTGGGAAAATGGGCGAAGAGATTTGCCGATTTTCCCATGACCAAAAATGCGGCCTTCGGTGACTTTGGCGTAGCTCATGCGAAAAAAGCCCGACGCGCCTATTATGCCAACATTACTTTTATTGATGAACAGATCGGTTTTATTCTCGATGCCCTCAAGCGCAAGGGAATGTACGACAATGCGCTGATTATGTTCACCACCGACCACGGCGACATGCTGGGCGATCAAAACCACTGGCGAAAAACCTACGCCTACGAAGGCTCTGCGCACATTCCCATGTTGATGAAATGGCCAAAAACGATGAAAACGAAAACAGAGCAGGGTTCTTCTCTTCCCCATCCCGTGGAATTGCGTGATTTCCTGCCCACATTTTTGGATGCTGCCGACGAAAAAATCCCGGAAGGCCTGGACGGAAAAAGTCTGCTCACCCTGGTTCGTCATCAGAAACCGGCCTGGCGCGAATTCATCAACATGGAACACTCGACCTGCTATTCAAAAGAAAACTATTGGTGCGCGCTCACAGATGGCAAATTTAAATATATTTACTTTTTCCCGACAGGAGAAGAGCAGCTTTTCAATATCGAAAAAGACCGCGGTGAATTGCAAGAACTTGCTTCCGATCCGGCACACGCCGGGACGCTGAAACTTTGGCGCCGCAGGATGGTCGATCACCTCGCGGAAAGAGGCGAAGCATTTGTAAAAGATGGAAAATTACAGATCAGGAAAGAAACGATGCTGTATGGGCCGAATTATCCCAGGGGAGAGTAAAAGCCGGATTCTTTAAATCAGAAGAACAGAGTTTACGTGTTTCAATTTTTTTTTGACCCAATAGCCTGCTCTAAACCTCAGAGGTTTTAAAAACCTCTGAGGTTTTCCACCTATAAGTGATGTGTTACTTTCTTTTATAGAAAGATATTCATCTCGAATTTTGTTCTCTATGAAACGATCACATATTTAAACTGCTCAATAAAGAATGGTTCCCAACAATCCCAGTATTCCACTGCCGCACATGTAAATTGAAAAAATCAGAATCAAACCAAGTATTATATTCGTTCCCAATTTATTGACATTTTCTTTTCCCATCACATCCTTTCGATTGCCAAGATAGATGATGCAGAGAACGGTAACCGGCAGCAGAAGTGCGCCGAAGGCCTGGGAAGCAATCATGACAACCACGGGTTTTGCATGAAAGACAGGCACGACAAGTCCCAAAAGCGAAATCAAAAAAACCATAATGCGATACTGCGGCAAAGTCATATCTCTTTTGGATTGATTGTAATCACACAAGAGCCAGGGTAAAAGCAGTATATTGGGAAACTGGGATGATACACCGGCAGCCACAATGCCAAAGACAAAAATTGTAACCGCAAACCGTCCCGCCAGGGGTTGCAAAAGATCTACCATCTGTGAGGCTTCATAAAGTCCGGCGCCCTGGACGTACAGTGTCCCTGCAGCGGCGGCCATAATCACACCGCTGATAACAAACATCATAAAAGAAGAAAGCGCTGCATCACGCCTTTCGAGGTGCAGGTCCTTTATCGTCCACCCGGCCTCTTTAACCAGCGTCGTGCGTACGATAAAAAGTACAGAAGCTACCGTCGTCCCCACCATCGATGCAATAACTAAAAATGGACCTTTCCCCTGATCGGCCGGCACACGGGGAATATTGGGCACCAGGCCCTTGAGTATTTCTCCGGCTGAAGGCGTTAAAATAAAAAAATTAATGATAAAACTGGCAGCCATAATCGCCACAAATATTGCCAGGACTCGCTGAAAAAAATCGGTGGTCCCTTTCCAGAATATGATATAAACGAGGCTGATGAAAAACAGTGCAAAATAGATTTGGCTAATACCGCCGGGAATAATTTGCCTGGACCATTCATAGGATACATCCGCAATAATCCCCACCAGTCCAATCACGCCACCGCTGACGGTAGCTATCATAGCAACAATAAAGAAAATTCCCACCGCCGGATGAATATGCTTGCGAAAGGCATAGAGTGCGGTTTCGCCGGTGATCAGAGTAAATCGGCCATAAGTAATAATCATAAAATACGTCACCAGGCACGAGAGCAAAATTGTCCATAAAAGCGACATGCCGTAGGTGGCGCCGGCCTTAGCCATAGCAGTGACACTGCCGGTACCAATGTTAAAACCCAGCAGGAAAATGCCGGGGAGAAAAGATTTTATTGTTTTAGCTATTTTCATTTTTAACCAATAACCCTTTCTGTCGTATCCATCATTCTGGCCGCGTTGGCGCGTTTTTTTGAATTAAATCGATTATTTAGGAGACTACAATGAATTACTGCAACAACCACTTCCATAATGGTATATACTTAATTTGCTTGGTCGTCCCTGAAACTCGCAGTTCCTCTGAAACGTCAATAGCATGCGTAATGATGAGCAAATTATCACATTTCAACATATCGCTTGCTTTCAACAGACTTTTAATTTCTCTTTTCTTTGTCTCGGGATTATCGATATTCCAACACACTTGAATGAGTTCTTTGATCCTTGTCCCTTCTTGAACAACGAAATCTATCTCGCGTTGTTGGTAGTCTTTCCAATAGTATATTCCCATATCGTGACTCAAAGATCGTTTCCTGAATAATTCAATGGCAACAATGTTTTCCGCTATTTTGCCATAATTTTCAGAAAATTTGAATCCCTTTACATTGTAAAATCCTGGATCAGCAACATAGATTTTACTGACAGATCGAATCTGTTTTCCAACTGAGTAGTCAAATCTTTTAACAAAAAAAAAGACTCTCACAGTCTCCAGATATTTTGCAAATCGTTCGACCGTATCGAGGCTTACACCAATGCGCTCTTTCAGCTTATTAAAGGATTGAAGGGTAGATATATTTGATATCAAGATGCTACCAAGGTGTTCAAGTTTTTCAATTTCCTTAATTGCATATCTCTTAACAACGTCTTTAATGACAATATCATCAAAATATCGAATGAGTAGTTCTCGCTTTCTCATTATTGAATCTTCCAGTACGACTTCAGGAAAGCCACCCCACGCGACATATTCATCAAGAAGACGTTTTATTTTTATTTTCTGCTTTGTAATTTCAATTGCATTGAGAGTTTCTATTCCCTTAAAATTCAATATTTCTTTAAAACTCAAAGGAAATATTTCAATATCCACATGTCTTCCCGTTAAAACGGTTGACAGTTCTTTTCCTAGTAGCTTTGAGGATGAACCGGTGACAATAACGCAAACATGCTTTGTCTCGATTAGAAATCGCACGAATTTTTCCCACCCCTTTACATTTTGTACTTCATCAAGGACAAGAAGAGGATTCGAGGGCTCAAGATTTTTTTCATACACTTCATAAAAATCAAACAAATCCTTGCTGCTAAGGGGAGTAAAAAATCGCGGATCTTCAAAATTTATTATGCACGAATTTTTCTTTTCCGTATGCGCTTTGAGACGATTCTTTATCAATAAACTTACGATGGATGATTTGCCGGCTCTTCTAATGCCAAGAATGACAGTCGCCGTTTTTCTTGAAACCAACTGTTCAATCCTTGATAGATAGACAGGCCTTTGTTGCAGTTCCCGATCAAAGTTGCCCCAGAAATTCCAATCTGAAAGAATATCCAGGATTTCTGATTCAGTCATGACAGTATCCGTATAAAAAATTAAAGTCCATCGGTTAATCTTAATAAAATATAACCGATGGACTTTTAATAATCAACAAGTTTTTAATAAAACAGCGTCATTTAAATCTTTTTACATCAATTCCATACCTGGAAGTTTTATACCCGATAATCCTTTCCGTGGTGTCCAGCAGCCTGGCTGCTCTGGCGCGGTTGCCGCGTGTGGATTTGAGTGCATCCTGAATGAGTTCTTTCTCAAAACCTGCCACCGCATCGGCAAGGGTTTTGCGTGGTTCGGTATTACTGCTTTCTGCGGTCTGCAACGTTGGCGGCAGGTGATAGCTGTGAATAACCTGATCGTCGCACACCAGCACAGCGCGTTCGATGCAATTTTCCAATTCGCGGACATTGCCCGGCCAATGATAAACACGCAGCATATCGATCGCCGGTGTGGAAATACGCTTGATTGGCTTGCCGTGTTTTCGGCCGTATTTCAACATGAAATGATCGGCCAGCAAAAGAATATCCGTTTTTCTCTCCCGCAGCGGGGGCAACATGATTGTGTACACATTCAAACGGTAATACAAATCCTCACGAAATTTGCCGTCGCTCATCAATTGTTCCAGGTCGGCATTGGTCGCCGCAAGAATGCGCACATCCACTTTGATCGTTTCCATCCCCCCCACACGTTCGAATTCTTGCTCCTGCAGCACCCGCAACAATTTTATCTGCGTCATGGGACTAAGATCGCCGATTTCATCCAGAAAAATGGTACCGCCGTTAGCCAGTTCAAACCGGCCCTTTTTTCGCGACACGGCACCTGTAAACGCGCCTTTCTCATAGCCGTAAAATTCGGATTCTATCAGATTCTCC
>JAADGR010000432.1 GCA_013152225.1 Calditrichota bacterium | reverse complement strand
TTACGCGCACGAGTTCATCCAGGCGCTGGCGATGCTGCAAAATCAAATCAACAGGCCGGCGGAATCCGTAGCTCAGGCGAAGATTTTCCAGACTCTCGCGAAGCTCAGCAAGACGCCGCAAGACACTGACAAAACTGTCTTTTTGCAAATTTTTCACCCGGCTTAACAAATCTTCCGCCAGCGGGACAACAAGCTCCGCGGCCGCAGAAGGTGTCGGTGCGCGCAAATCCGCAACAAAATCGCTGATTGTAAAATCTATTTCGTGTCCTACAGCCGAGATAATGGGAATTTTCGAAGCAAAAATCGCACGCACGACGACCTCTTCATTGAACGCCCAAAGGTCTTCCAGGGAACCACCGCCACGCCCGACAATGAGGACATCAACCTGTCCGAATTCATTAAATTCTTCAATGGCGCGCGCAATGTCCTGCGCAGCACCTTCTCCCTGTACCTTTGCAGGACGCAGAAAAATCTCCACACCGGGAAAACGTCTTTGCAATACCTGAATGAGATCGTGAACAGCAGCCCCGGTAGGAGAAGTAACAATTCCGATTTTTTCCGGCAATTCAGGGATCGACTTTTTGAACTCCGGGTCAAAAAGACCTTCCTCTTTCAATTTCTGTTTCAACTGCTCAAAAGCCATTTGCAGCTCGCCGATTCCGGCAGGAATCATTTTTTGCACGTCAAGCTGATATGTCCCTCTTTTTTCATAAACGCGAATGGCGCCAAAAGCGAGCACTTTCATTCCGTTTTTTGGCGTAAAAAAGAGTGAACTGTTCCGGCTTCGCCATATAACAGCAGAAATTTGGGTTTCTTTATCTTTGAGTGAAAAGTAGTTGTGGCCGGAACTGTGATGTACAAAATTTGAAATTTCCCCCTGCACCCATATTGCAGGAATAGCGGATTCCAGCAAGATTTTTATTTCTTGCGTGATTTCAGCAACAGAGTATACGACTTGTTTGCTTTCAATATCTTGCGAAAAATCCATAAAGCATCACGAATATAAAATGCCTAAACTCAAAAAGGGCTAAGAATAGTGTCTCAGCCCTCTCTAACTCATTAAATTATTTTTTCTTCTTGTGTCTATCCTTGCGTAATCTTTTCTTGCGTTTGTGCGTTGCTATCTTGTGTCTCTTTCTTTTTTTACCACTAGGCAACTGCATCACCTCCTATCTCATCACTTTTTCGTTCTTTATTTATATTTTGATTGACATATTCCCGAAGATCCTTTGCCGGCCGAAAAACCACTGTATAGTGCTCCGGCACTTCAACAGGTTCACCGGTCCTTGGATTCCGCGCAATTCTTGCATTCCGTTTTACCGTTTTCATGCTGCCAAAATTTCGCAGATCAATACGTTCCCGGTTTTTCAAAGCAAAACTGACTGTTGCCAAAAAACCATCGATGACCGCCTGGGTTTCGATTTTCGTTAACCCGGTGCCATCCGCAATAATATTAACGAGTTCACCTTTTGTCATAATCCACCTCCACTTTCCTATTTGGAGTTTGGATAAAAATAATTTTCTTCTGTCCTTTGTCGAACAACGAAAGTATGTTCAAAATTTATATTCCTACCTTAGTTTAAAAAACCATTTGATATTTTACACGCGGCCAGGTACCTAAATTGTTACGAATAAAACCGCCAATATCTCCTCTCACCAGATCAAAAACCGTCACGCGCTTTTCCCTTTCGCGAAATACCTTGGGTTCACCTTTAATACCGCCCATTTTACCGGCCCATTGAATGGCATCATCATAAGTACCCAAGCTGTCAATTAAAGACAGGCCTAACGCCTGTTCGCCGGTATAGACACGACCATCACCGATCTCCCTCACCCGCTTTTCATCCAACTTTCTCTCTTTGACGATAGTTCGCACAAACTGGTCGTAACCATTATCGATCCATTGCTGTAAATGATACTTTTCATCGCCAGTCACATCGCGATAAGGAGAACCAATATCTTTATATTTGCCGCTCTTGATAATTGTGAATTGAATACCTATTTTATCCAACAATTTTTTAAAATTGGGTATCTCCGCTATAACTCCAATGCTGCCTGTGGTTGTTCCCGGATTTGCCATAATTTTGCTGGCCCCAAGGGAAACATAATAACCGCCGCTGGCCGCCACGCTCCCCATGGATACAATGATTGGTTTGCCGTGATCCCTCGTTCTCTTCACCTGTTCGTAAATTTCCTGCGATGCGGCGATCCCACCGCCCGGACTATTAATCCTGAAAACAATCGCTTTAATACTCGCATCCTTGTCGAACTTTTTGAACTGTTTTGCAATGCTTCGGGAAGAAGTAATAATGCCATTCAGTTCAATAACACCGACCTTTTCTCCGGCACCGGAAAAACTGATCTTATTAGAACTGCCCACCATACCAAAAACGATCAATAAAATAAAAAAGATAAAAACAATGACGGCCCCAAAAAAGAAAAAGCCAATAATCCAGTCTTGTTTTTTTGCCATACTATTCAACCAAAAAATAGTGAGAAAACCTGGCTGTTTTGCCATAAAAAAAGGGACTTTTCATTCCCTGGAATAAAATCGCAATCGCTAAAAAAGAGCCTTATTATAATTATAATTCCACTCAAAAGCAAGACAAAATTCCAATAAAGAACCAAGTATTGGAAAATGGAAACTTGTCCCGGAAGGGACGATTGAACCTTATTCCCGAAAATGATTGCTGAAAAACTCGTAAAAAGTTACAAAATGTCATTGCGAGCGAAGCGAAGCAATCCCGATGTCGGCCAAAGTGCTGTTTTATAAAGATCGCTTCGTCGCTCTGCTCCTCGCGATGACATGCTTTTCGACTTTTTACGAATTGCTCATTGCTTATTTGGTTCATAAAAAGTTCAAGTTGCAATTTAAAGTTCTGATGTTTCTCAGGCTTTTTCATTTTGCTGAAATAGCCGAGCAATCATTATTTTTTTTGTTGCAGTTTTCAAAAAACTTACGATATTATAGGAATCGCCTTACCAGGCCAAAGCGGAATAAAACAACAACAAATCAAAGGAGTTTCCATTGCAAAGTCGACGAGAATTTTTGAAAAAGACGGCACGTGGCTCGATTGGTTTTTCCGCATTATCCCTTTTGGGAGCAATTGCCTGCCGTTCGTCAAAGGTCAAAAAATCGCCCAATATTTTATTCGCTATCTCTGATGATCAATCGTGGGCTTACACGGGAATAAACGGATGCAAGATTGTTAACACGCCTAATTTCGATCGTGTCGCAAAAGAAGGCGTGTTGTTTACACACGCCTACGACGCAGCACCGCAATGCAGTCCATCACGGGCGGCCATACTCACCGGGCGATATATCTGGCAATTGGAAGAAGCCGGCACCCATTGCAGCAATTTTCCGAAAAAGTTTAAAGTTTATCCCGATTTGCTGGAAGCAGCAGGATATTGGATTGGCTATACCGGTAAACCCTGGGCACCGGGAAACTGGAAAGTGAGCGGCTGGAAGCGAAATCCGGTCGGGCCGGAATTCAACCGACATCTCTTGAAAAAGCTACCATTTAGCGGTATCAGCGACCAGGATTATGCGGCCAATTTCCAGGAGTTTTATGAACGCAAGCCTAAAGATGAACCTTTTTGTTTCTGGTATGGCGGGCATGAACCGCATCGAAATTATGAAAAAGGCTCGGGATTAAAGGTTGGTAAAAAACTCGATGATGTGAAAAGGGTGCCATTTCTGCCGGATGATCCGGAGGTCAGAAGCGACATTCTCGATTTTGCCGTTGAGATCGAATGGTTCGATAAGCAGTTGGGCAAAATGCTCAAATATCTTGAGAGCAAAGGAGATTTGGATAATACGCTGGTCGTGGTAACCAGCGATAATGGCATGCCTTTTCCCCGAGCCAAGGCGAATAATTACGAATACGGCACGCACATGCCGCTTGCTATTTGCTGGCCGCAACGTGTGAAAGGCGGGCGGGTGATCGACGATTTGATCAGTTTCATAGATTTTGCGCCTACATTCCTGCAAGCTGCCGGATTGCCGATTCCTGAACAGGTAACCGGAAAAAGCTTTTTAAACATTTTAACATCTGAAAAAGAAGGTTATGTTGATAAAACCCGAACGCACATATTGACGGGCCGCGAACGCCACACCCACGCAAGGCCGGATAATCTGGGGTACCCCTGTCGTTCAATACGCACGAAAGACTATTTGTATATCTGGAATGTTAAACCCAGTCGCTGGCCGGCAGGCAATCCCACAGGCTCGGGTGAACCGGAGGGATATCACGACATCGACGGCTCGCCAACAAAGACATTTATGATTCAACATAAAAATGATCCTAAAGTGAAATCTTTCTTCCACCTGGGATTTGACAAGCGTCCTGCCGAGGAATTGTACGATATGAAGAATGATCCCGCATGTTTGAAAAATCTTGCCAATGTACCGGCATTTCAGGCCATTAAAAACAAACTGAAAATCCAATTACAGAACGAGCTAAAAGCACAGGGTGACCCGCGCATGCTGGGGTACGGAGATATTTTCGAAAGTTATCCGCGCTACAGCCACATGAGAAATTTCCCGGGATTTAAGAAAAGAGGAGAATATAACCCAAAATATCAAGTGAAAAAAGGCCACATCAAATAAAACAGGAGGAAAATAATTATGGAAAAAATGCATGTCTATAAATGCGCGATATGCGGTAATATGGTAGAAGTGCTGCACGTTGGCGGCGGCACATTAACGTGTTGCGGTCAGGCGATGGACCTGATCGAAGAGAATGCTCAGGATGCAGCCGTTGAAAAACATGTACCGGTCGTTGAAAAATCCGATGGGAAAGTCAAAGTCACAGTTGGACAAGTAATCCATCCGATGGAAGAGAAACACTGGATTCAGTGGATCGAAGTCATCACCACTGCAAAAATACTGCGCAAGTGGCTGAATCCGGGTGATACGCCGGAGGCTGAATTCGATGTGGATGAAGCCGTCGTCAAGGTTCGCGAACATTGTAATTTGCACGGCTTGTGGATTGCAAAATAGCTTTTTCTCGCGCTGCAAAAAAGGCCTGTTCATACGGCCTTTTTTTATCAACAGAAAGGAGAGCAGCCGTTTAACTTTAATTTTCAATCCAAACCGGGCAGGGTAAAATACGGAGCAAAACCCGGCCTTACCTCACCGCACCACGACACAAAATTTAACAAACTCTATACCCAAGCCGAGTTCTGCGGCACCTGTCATAATGAAAAAAATCCTTTTGGTATTTGGGTGAAATCCACGCTAATTGAATGGCAGCAAGGGCCGTACTCCAAACAAGGCGTCACTTGTCAGCAATGTCACATGCCCAAAGCCAAAGGCAAAAATGCAAAAATGGCTCAGGAGGATATGGTAGCTCAGCACTTGTTTCATGGAGCGCATGATCCCGGCAAGCTCGCCGGAGCCATTGAAATGCGCATACATCCTGAAGAACGCGAAGTGGAATACGATGGTGCAGTTGTCCTGAAGGTGCAGCTTTTTAACGGCAAATGCGGCCACAAAGTACCGACAGGCTCTGTCGAAGATCGGATCATGTGGCTGAACGTAACAGCTAAAGATGCAAATGGAAATGAATATCACATTCCTGTTGATAAGAAGGGCTTTAAAGGTGAAGAATATACCATTGCAGCCGATGAATTGGCCTACAAAGATATTGGGGTCGCAAAAGGAATTCCTGATTTTCCCGGCGTTCAGCGGGACGGTGTTCCAATAGGAGACCGAATTTTTCGCATGCCATATTTTGATGCAAACGGCGTTATGACAATCATGCAATGGAATGCGAAATCATTGGGCGTGGACTATCGCATTGGCCCGCGCGAGACAAAAATCGAAACCTACACCTGGGAATTACCGGAAGATATCCCGACCGGGAAAATAATCTTTACCGCAAAATTAAATTACCAAAAGCTCGTCAAACCGGTCGCAGATTATCTCGGTGTTCCGGCAAAAGAAAGTGAAATCATGCCGATTAATACGGCAACAACATGGGTGGAAGTTTATGATTAAGGAGGTATGTCCATGACAAAGCAATTCCTTTTATTATTCATGGCAATTTTATTATGCATTACGTTTATGGCAACAACGGATGCACAAGCCATTCCCGCATTTGCCAGGCGCTATAAAATTTCCTGCACAACGTGCCATGCGCCTTTTCCGCGGCTTAAACCTTATGGAGACGAGTTTGCAGGCAACGGCTTTATTCTAAAAGAAGATGAAAAATCCCGCGACTATGTTTCCGCCGGTGATGATATGCTCTGGCTGAACCGTACTTTTCCGCTGGCCGTACGTTTTGATGCTTTCGGTGTTTATGAACCAAAAAGCGAGGTCAAAACAGACTTGCAATCTCCATGGGGGCTGAAACTGCTCTCGGGAGGCACACTGGCCAAGGGCATCGGCTATTACTTTTATTTCTATATGTCGGAACGCGGTGAAATTTCCGGCATTGAAGACGCCTACATTCATTTCGATAACGTGTTCGGCACAAATCTCGACATCATGGTCGGACAGTTCCAGACGTCCGATCCAATATGGAAAAGAGAGCTGCGCCTGACTTTTGAAGATTACATGATCCTTAAACAGCGATTCGGGCCGTCGCGAACAAACCTGACGTATGACCGTGGTGTAACGCTGACATATAACATCAAAAAAACCGGAACCGACTTTGTTGCCATGATTGTAGATGGTAATGGAAAAGGCGAAGCCGGCAAAGATAAAAAATTCGATGACAACAGTGCTAAAAATTATGGCCTGCGCATTAAGCAAAGTTTGGGTAAACTGCTAAGTATCGGCGGATTTTTTTATAAAGGCAAAGAAAGAATTCTTCACCAGGGCTGGGACTATTTTTACTACAACGATGAAATTACTTATTGGGGGCCGGACATCAATCTGAGTCTTGGTCCGGTTGATAATTGCGGCGCAGTACCTGAAACGCACGGATTCTGAAATATGGCTCGATCATCTCGTTCGACGGAAGAATCTGGAAACCGACGGCTATATTTTCGAACTAACTTACTCACCGCAACTGGACCGCTCGCGCTTTTATTACACTTTGCTCTACAACAAAATCAAGCGCGAGTATTCAGAATTTAACTACGAGACAGCAACCTTTAATGTTAACTTTCTCATTACCAGAAATCTAAAAATGATTGGCGAATATACAAGAGATATGCAAATGGATACCAACCGTTTTATTCTGGGATTGGTCAGTGGATTCTAAAATAAGGACTATCGAATGAAAAAAGGTAAAGTATTGCACTGGCTCTGGGCCGGAATTCTGTTGGGTGTGCTTAACGTCGTCGTCATGAACGTACACGTTGCCAACCGCCCCATTGGCGCTTCGACCATGTTTCCCTACCTGGGAGGCTTGATAACGCATCTCAAAAATGCCGCTTACATGCAGGTCATTGCCAAACCTGGAAACTGGGAATTGTATTTTTTAATCGGTGCGTTCATTGGCGGGCTTGTTTCCTCACTTGCTTTTGGTGATTTTAAGCTGAAACTGGTTCCGAGCCGATGGAGCAAAGTTAAGGGAGAAAACAAAGGTAAGCGAATTTTGTGGGCCGCAATTGGTGGATTCCTGCTCATTCTGGGCGCCAGGCTTGCCGGAGGTTGTACGAGCGGTCACATCCTTTCCGGCGGCATGCAGCTATCGGTCAGCAGTTTAACGTTCGGGGTTGTGGTCATCATTTCTTTTCTGATCACCGGAAAACTTTTCTATGGGAGGGCGAAATGATTAAAGTCATAATTCTGGGTTTCCTTTTCGGAATCATCCTTCAGCGCTCCAGGGTTAACACCTTTGAAAAGATCGGTGGTTTTGCCATGCTGAAAGATTTCACCGTACCCAAGATTCTTTTGGCTTCCATAGCAACCAGTGCTATTCTTCTCCTCATTGAAATGCAATTCGGAGCGGCCAATCTTCATGTGAAGCCCTTTATTCTTGGCGGCATTATTGTCGGTGGAATTCTCTTTGGAATCGGCATGGCCACTCTGGGCTATTGTCCCGGCACTCTTATCGTCAGCATTGGAGAAGGCCGGTTGGATGCAATCATTGGTACGATTTTCGGCCTCATCGCCGGCTGGATTTACATTTTGATCTTTCCCTCTATAAAATCGCTTTTGGGACCGAACCTTGGAAAAATCAACTTGTATTCAGGCAGCACCGTTATCACATTTCTCATCGTACTGCTCTATTCTGCAGTGTTATTTTACCTGGCTTTTTATCTGGACAAGAAAGAATCTCAATTATAACAAGTCCCCTTCGAAGATGACAGCTTTGCCGGAGGCGAAACCAGGGGGATGTAACCTTGCATCATGATTCTTTTGTTTTCAAAGGTGTAAGCAGGCTTAGCCCGATACCGACAACAGTAATCGTGCCGATAACACCAATCATTCGCGTGTTCCAGTTGCATTCAAACCATTTCAAGGACTCGGGCAAATTACGCGCAAATGTAGACCAGGCGATGGCAAACACACTGGCAACAACTGCAACAATGGCCTGCCAGCGTTGGGCTCTTTTAAACATGATTCCCAGAAGAAATAAACCGATAACGCCTCCGCCTGCAATACCGCCTAGCTGCCAGCCCGTTTCGAGAGCACTCTGAATTTTTGTCATGGCCAGGCCGGTGGCCGTTCCCAGGACACCCCATACAACAGTATAAATGTGCAGCATTTTCATCTCTTGTTTGCCGTCGGCTTTTTTGTTGAAATATTTTTTGTAGAAATCCAAGAGTGTCAGCGAAGAGACACAATTGAGTGATGAATCAATACTGGACATAGCGGCCGCAAAAATCGCAGCGATAAGCAAGCCGCGCACCCCGACCGGCAGTTGCGAGACAATAAAATGCGGATATATTTTATCGCCAACCACACCGGTTCGCAGCGCTTCCGGCAATTGATCCACATGGATATGGTAATAGGCAAAAAGCGCGGTGCCGATAAAAAGGAAAAGAGCGGAAATGGGGATATAGGCAAGCGCGGCTGTCCACACGGATTTTGACGCATCTCTGGCGGTGCGCACCGTTTGATATCTTTGCACATAATTTTGATCAACGCCAAAATTACGGAGATTTTCCATGATACCGTACAACAAAACGACCCAGGCTGTTGGTTGGATCAGATCGAACCGCCAGTTTCCCAATGAAAACTTGTGGTATTCCTTTGCAATGGTAAAAATCTGTCCCGGGCCGTTTGGCATATCAAAAAGCAAAATAATCGTCGTTAAAATAGCGCCAGCTAATAAAATGATAACCTGCACGACATCCGTCCAGATCACTGCCTCAATACCGCCGATCACTGTGTAAAGCGTTACGCCGATGCCCGTTCCGATGATAATTGCAGAATAAGACCAGCCTGTAAGATTGTGGATCACCAGAGAAACAAGAAAGAGAATCATGCCTATTCGCGTTAACGAACCGAACATAAAACTGACGCTGCCATAGATACGCGCCCAGCCGCCAAATCTGTTATCCAGGTATTCATAAGCCGAAACGCGGACTTTGGT
>JAADGR010000244.1 GCA_013152225.1 Calditrichota bacterium | reverse complement strand
GGTAATAATTTTGTTTCTTTTCATCAGAAGGCACCCGGCCCATTTCCAAAGTCTCGGCGTGCATTCGAATGAGCGCAAGCGGCGTACGCAGTTCGTGAGATACGTTGGCAACAAAATCTGTTTTGAGTCTGGCCAGCGCCATTTCGTGTGATATGTTTCGCAGCAGATAAAGAACGCCCAATAAAAGTACGATATCCACGACAGCGAGAAAAGCGAGATTGATCAGCGTGCGCTGTTTTGCAATCTCACGGAGAGTAATTCCCTGCAATTTTATCTGCAAACTGAGGTGCGGCAACAGCCACAAACGTTCACCTTTTTCAAAATCACCCTCCGTATCTTCGGATTCTTCGGATAAATAAACGTTCTTTCCGGCATCCTTGTCCCTGACGGCAAAAACAAAAGTGCCGTCGTTTATTTCCGCAAATTTTCGCGCCACAATATTTTCAACAAAAAGGTCATCATCAATTAAAAACCCGGCCAGGATGGATTGCCGGGCAGCTTCGGCATCCTGCAGGACAGGAAAGAGCAACAAGGAGACGCTTTGCTCTCCTTCACGGCTCCAGTTCACGGCGATCGGTTTGACATACCCTTCACGTGCCCGTTTCATCATTTGTTTAATCTTGTTTTGCTTTTTGGCAATAATGCTTTCCAGTTTTTGATAATCTTTTTCCCTCGCTGTTCTTCCGTCCTGCAAAACGAGATAGATTCGTGAAGGTGAATATCGGACAAACGAAGCAATGAGTGGTTTTTGCTCCCGCAAGAAATGCTGCAAATCTTCGGATAGATTTCCGTTCGTCGTCGTGATAATCGTCTCCAACGCCGAAGTCCAGGAACGAAAAACATCCCAGCAATGCTGGTTAATGGAAAACAGAATGCTATCCAATTGCCGCAGGTAACTCGAACGGATTATTTCCTCGTCTTTGTCGCGCTGCACGTACTGAAACGTTGTGTAGCTGAAAATCGGGATAAACAAGGCAATGATAACGGTGAATACTATTTTTCTAAATGGCGATTTTTTCATTCTCATTAAAATGGTGGATCGTTGGCTACTTTACGATTTTGCTTAATGTTGAACAAAGAGTCCAGACTTTTCTTGTTATCCGGAGGCAAATCTTTAAACAGCGGATCGTCCCGTTTGATCTTTTCCCGCTTGATGATTGCGCGGAAGGCTTTTTTCACTTTGGACTGATCACGACGGCTATCCAAGGCCATCTCGTACAAATTAACCAGCGGCAGGAGAAAATCTCTGTCTCCAATTCGAAAAACACTCTCTATCAGATATAATAAACCCAAATTACTGCCATCGTCAAACGTCTTTTTCAAATCATCCAAAATATCTGTGACGCCGAAACGGGCGAGGGCCAGTAATAATTCGGCTTTGTAAAGAAAATACACGTTTGGGTTCTCCGGATGTTTATCGAGATAGGCCAGCATTCGGAAAAAATAACCTGTCAGTGCAGGGGCAAGAGCATCCATTTCGGCTTCTTTTGCGACCCAAACAAGATTTGAAAGCATGTGGACTCGCGCCATGTCATCAAACTGATCAAAAGTACCGAAGACTTTTTCGAGGACCGGCACACTTTTCAATCCCAGTTCTTCAAAAACCTGTTGTCCATAAGTCAGCAACTCAAAATTTTGCGGAAATTTTAAAAGTTGCTCCATAATCACTTTAGCACCCAGTCTGCCGCTTTCAACAATTTTATCGGTCAGGAACATTTTCATCACAACGTCCTTTTCGATTCTCAATTCCGAAACAAGCTGATTCACCCGGGAGTGTTCTTTATCCTTGTCCTTCGTATCCAGCATATCAAATTCGTACATTGCTTCTGCAAAAAGTTCTGCTCTGGAACTGTTTTGCAAATTCTCCAAAATAGGTAAAAGATCTTCATCTTCCAAATTGGATAATGCTTTGATCGCAGCACGGCGCAGTTCAATGACTTCGTTTTTATCATGAACAATTTTCAAAAGCGGATCCCGGGCTTCAGATATTCCATATTTTATAAATTCACCCAAAGCTTCAATGACTTTTTCTCGTACCTCTTTATCTTTTGAAAAAAGCTGCCGCGTCAGATGTGGAAGAACTTTTAATTTTGGGTAATATTTTAATGCATCGATAGCTGCAATTTGCGTGACAGGATTCTTCCGCTGCAAAACGCCCAATAGTGGATCGATACAACGATTATCCGGGATTGAGCTGAGGATGAAACAAATCCGCTGCGTCCTGAGGTCATCACTTTGGGGAAGAGCTTTGACCAGCAGAGAATACTTTTGTCTGGGACTGGCTAGCAGTAGCGAGCTTATCGCATACTCTGCTGCTGCCGGGTCATCGGTGGAAAGGATTTCAACAAAATCCTCAAGTTCTTGTTTTGTAAATCTGGGTGTCATAGCATTGTCCTAATAAGTTTCAGTAAGCCTTAAATGAGCAATTCGTAAAGTCCTAAAATGCCATTGCGAGTGAAGCGAAGCAATCAGAATGTCTGCTAAGGAGCTGTTTTTTGAAGATATCTTCTCCGATAATTCGGGGTAAACTGTCGCTCAACTCCTCGCGATGACATGCTTTTCGACTTTTTACAAATTAGTCTTAAAAAAGTTTTTCAATCCTCGATAAATAAAAAGTCTAATTTTTCCAAAACTTCCGGGTCCAGTTCGTCAGGTTTTGCCAAAAGAGCCAATTCGTAATAGTTACTTTTATCCATCAAAACAGGAGAACCCATTTTATGGAAATATTTTTTGTTGAAATTCTATCATTTTCTTTAACTCCTTTTCTGACACGCAAATTCTGCCATAGCTGTACAGCCGAAGGAACAGGAATAGAAACAATATCACGTCGGTTAATTGTAACTCCCACTCTTTTTTTTGCAGATGTTTTCTTTCGATTTTCTGCCCATCGTCGCATTCCCAATTCCCAAAGTGATATGGCCTGCAGAAGTGACGTTTTGCCGGAATTGTTGGGCCCCACAAAAACCACAGCACTTCCCAAATCGATCTCGACATCATCCAATTTCTTGAAATTTTTTATTCTTATTTTCGTGATCATAATTGGTCCATTTTTTTGAGAACAATATCCATGCTGGTACGTTTATTTTAAAAGTAATATTTTAATCCATATAATGAAAGAATTTTTTTATATTGGGAAAGGTACAATGCAGTCCATAAATATTTTAATATCTGTGCACATTGGCCGCTTTGTCGGTATATTTTTTAAACGAGTCTCATATTTCCTTTCGTAATCGAAAAAATAATTTTATGCCGGAGGGTTGAAGAATGTCGGATAAAAAAAAGAGAAACAAATCTTTAAAAGCGGATTCTAAACCGGAAACACAGGTAGCGGAAACGCACAAATTAAATAAAAAATTTTACGAGGCTGAACTGGCAAAACTGCAAATAGAACTGGTCAAGTTGCAGGAGTGGATAAAAGCCAAAGGGCTAAAGGTGGTTGTTATTTTTGAAGGACGGGATGCTGCCGGAAAAGGGGGCGTAATAAAAAGAATTACGCAAAGTTTGAATCCTCGTGTTTGCCGCGTCATTGCCTTGGGCACGCCCACCGAAAGAGAAAAAACGCAATGGTATTTTCAACGCTACATTCCCCATCTCCCGGCTGCCGGAGAAATGATTCTGTTTGACCGTAGTTGGTACAATCGCGCCGGCGTGGAAAGGGTGATGGGTTTTTGCACCGATGAGGAATATCGTGAGTTCCTTCGCTCCTGCCCGGAGTTTGAAAGAATGCTCATCCGTTCCGGGATCATTCTCATTAAATACTGGTTTTCTGTGAGCGATGAAGAACAGGAACACCGATTTCAGGCAAGAATCCAGGACCCGACAAAACGCTGGAAACTCTCTCCGATGGACTTGAAATCCCGCGCAAAGTGGGTGGAATATTCCAAGGCCAAGGATGAAATGTTTGCATACACGGACATCAAACAAGCGCCATGGTATGTTGTGGAAGCGGACGACAAAAAACGCGCGCGATTAAATTGCATCAGTCATTTGTTAAGCCAAATCCCGTACGAGGATTTGACGCCGGCAAAGATCAAACTTCCGCCACGTCAGCGTAACATTGGCTACGTCCGCCCTCCCATTTCAGATCAGACATTTGTGCCGGAAAAATATTAACTTTTCATTTGGCAATAGCTATTATTCTCTTTAAATTCCGGCCAAAAGGAAATGAGCTACATGTTGAAAATAGCCGTTCGGGGGATCGTCCTTCTTTTCACAATCACTTTTACTTCCGCCCATGCGCAGGAATTTGGTTTCAGAATAGACATGGGCCTCATCCAGTCGGATGCGATTACCGAGGCATCAGGAATTGCCGCCAGCAGAAAAAATCCCGGTGTGTTATGGACACACAATGATTCCGGCGGCCAAAACCGCATCTTTGCATTCAACACTCACGGCAAGCATCTCGGCATTTATGTTATTGCCGGAATTCAAAATCGCGACTGGGAAGACATTGCCGTCGGCCCCGGCCCAATTGACGGCGAAGAGTACGTTTATATCGGCGATATTGGCGACAACTCGGCAAGATACGATAAAAAATACATTTACCGCATCCGTGAGCCGCGCGTCGATACAACGCGCACACCAACTGATACGATAATCACCAAGGCGGAACGGTTTGTGTTCCAATACCCGGACGGAAACCGCGACGCAGAAACTCTGATGGTAGATCCTCCGACAGGTGATATTTACGTTGTTTCCAAAAGAGAAGACAAGGTTCACGTCTACCGCGCCCCCTATCCGCAAAATTTTTATTCCTATCCCACAACGCACACGGATACTCTTGAATACGTCACAATGCTCAATTCTTGGGCTGTAGTTGGCGGAGATATCTCAGCGTCCGGCTCTGAAATTCTAATAAAATCTTATAACAAAATTGATTACTGGCATCGGGAGCCAGGGCAGGTGCTGTGGCAGGCTTTGCAACAAAACCCAAAACAAGTTCCTTATGTCCCGGAACCCCAGGGCGAAGCTGTGTGCTGGGCTGCGGACGGTTCGGGATATTTTACGCTGAGCGAGGAAAGGAATAACCGTCCGGCGCATCTCTATTTTTATCCGCGTCTTGAAAACACGATCGTCCACCAAAAAACTAAAATGCCATTTACATTCAAATTAGGACAAAATTATCCCAACCCGTTTAATGCAAGCACGCTCATTTCCTATACTATTTGCAAAAAAAGTTTGGTGCAAGTCAAAATCTTAAATCCCCTCGGAAGAGAAATCCGCAGACCGGTTAACGAGGTTCAGCAGCCCGGGAATCATTCGATTCTTTTTAATGCACAAAACCTGACAAGCGGCATTTATTTTTACACCTTGTTACTGGATGGAAAAACATCGCGTACAAAAAGAATGCTGCTTTTAAAATGAACGAATTCATTGCATTAATTTACCAAAAATGGTAAATTAACGACATGAAATTTGAAGAACTTGATTTTTTGGCACGGGGAAATCTCTTGCGTTTATTATAAGGGAAGATTGCTATGCTATTTCCTTTTAACAAAAAATTAATTGTCTGGCAATCTTTACGGGGGAAATCTAAAAAAAGTAAAAACTAATAGCCATGGGCAATCTTCTCGTGGTCGTAGAAAAAAACATGCAAATTTTAATATGCACGTTTTCCAAACCTGGAGAAAATCAAATGAGAAATACCTGCTTCATTATTTTTACTTTTTTATTTTTCGCCATAATGCTCCAATCCTCCATCTCAGCACAGTCAATCGATCTGTCTCGCGCCGTCATCCTGGTTCGGAATAATCCTTCATCTTCGGCAGAAAAAACAGCGGCGCACGTCCTAGTTGAAGAAGTGGAAAAACGAACCGGCCTGAAATGGCAAATCTCAAAAACATGGCCGGAGCAGCGCATTGTCATCGCCTTGTTGTCCGGGAATGCTGAGCCGGAATGGCAACATCAAATGGTCGCTCGCAAGGGAAAGAATTTGCCTGAAACTTTGCCCGAAGGATACCGGTTGGTGATGCAAAAAACGAAGGATGGTCAGACGGTCCTTTGGATTGACGGTGCAGACGGGCGCGGCGTACTGTTCGGCGTCGGACGTTTTCTGCGGTTGCTGGACTGGGGCAAAGGCAAGGCGCTTTTTCCGTCGGATGTCGATATTTGCACTTCACCCGCTTATCCGATTCGCGGACACCAGTTGGGCTATCGCGCCACAGCAAACTCTTATGATGCCTGGGATGCAAACAAATACGAACAATATATACGCGAACTTGCCTTCTTTGGCACCAATTGTATTGAAAATATTCCTTTCCAGGACAGGCCAAGTCCTCACATGCTGATCTCTCGTGAAAACATGAATATGATATTGAGCCAAATTTGCGAAAAATACGATCTTGATTACTGGGTCTGGATTCCGGCAGATTTCGACCTGGGAGATAAGGAAAAACGAAAAGCTGCGTTAAAACAGCACGCTGCATTTTATAAAGCCTGTCCGCGCCTCGATGCAATCTTTTTTCCCGGCGGAGACCCAGGTCACAATCCTCCGCGTTTGGTGATGCCGTTCCTGGAAGATTTGGCGAAACTTCTTTTGCCGGTTCACCCAGACGCGCGCATCTGGATATCTCTGCAGGGCTTTGACGAAGAACAAACGAATTATTTTTACGATTATGTGAACAAAAACATGCCCGACTGGTTGGGCGGCCTGGTCGCAGGGCCATCCAGTCCCCCGATCCCCGAATCACGCAAGCGCCTGCCGAAAAAATATAAGCTGCGCCATTATCCCGACATCACCCACAATGTTCGCTGCCAGTACCCGGTGGCATGGTGGGATCAGGCGTACGCTCTAACCGAGGGCCGCGAATGCTCCAATCCTCAGCCGGTCTATTACGCGCTGATTCACAACTGGTTCGCGCCATATACCGACGGTTTCCTCACCTACTCGGACGGCATTCACGACGATGTGAATAAAATCATCTGGAGCGCCAGGGGCTGGGACCCAAGCATCAATGTTCGGGATGTGCTCAAGGACTATGCCCGAGTGTTTTTTCGCCCGGATTTAGCCGGAGCCGGAGCTGACGGCATTTTGGCTCTGGAAAAGAATTGGCAAGGCCCGCTGGCGGAAAATGGCTCCGTGGAGGCCACATACAGATTGTGGCAGGATTTGGAAAACAAAGCACCCGAATTGAAAAACAACTGGCGCTGGCAGTTATGCCAACTGCGCAGTACGTATGATGCATACACCCGGCATCGGCTCATTTACGAAACAGCACTTGAAAATAAAGCCAACCAAGCCCTGGCCAAAGCGCCGCAAAAAGGAGCAGATACGGCAATGGACGATGCCCTTACCATTCTCAAACGCACAAAAACTTTTCCCGTATCACCCGACCTGCGCCGCCGGATTGACGATCTTTGCCAAGCGTTGTTTCAATCCATTGGTCTGCAAACGAGCGTGAAAAAGTATCACGCCAGCG
>JAADGR010000336.1 GCA_013152225.1 Calditrichota bacterium | reverse complement strand
CGGGACAATTTGAATTAGCGCGAACGCTGCTTGTTCGCATGTTGCAAAAATTTGTCACTCAAGATGGCGATACTGTGGATTCAGGTAAGGTGCGCCCGCCCGAAGAAACTGAACTGGATCAAAATGGTGTTTTGCTTTTGGCGCTGAAAACTTTTGTCGACTGGACGGGTGATGTTGATTTGGTGAAGCAGCACTGGGGAAAAATTCATGCCGTCACGGAATTTTCGCTAAAGCCCGTCTTTGTTCATTCACTATCCGGCCTGCTTCATAACAGACGTGAGTATTGGGAACGTCATGATGCGCATGGAGTGGTTGACGGCTTCGAATTGGCTTACCAAATGTACGTTTCCGTCGGCCTTAATTGTGCGGCTTATCTTGCCCGGCTTATCGGCAAAGATGACCAGGCCAGGGAATGGGAAATGAATGCGAAGCACATCAAAAAAGCAATGCTGACGGACAGCCGATTTTCTTTGGTAAAAGATGAGCATTTCATTAAAAGACGAAAAGTGAACGGCGAGGAACAGGAAGAACTTTTCCCGTCGCCCGGATCAATTTTACCTCCAGGTGTACCGCTTACCAACGATATAAAACATTTCCTAAACCCCGATTCGAGCACAGCCCTGCCGATTGTGCTGGACTTTGTTGACCCCAAAAGTAAGCTTGCAAAAAACACACTGGCCGAACTGGAAAAACTCTGGAACATGAATTGGAGCTTTGGCGGTTACAGTCGTTATAATATCAGTTCGGAACCCGATTCACCCGGTCCATGGCCGCTGGCTTCGCTTTTAATTTCTCAGGCCTATTTTGAAGCGGGAGATGATGAAAAAGTATGGCGTGTGCTGGATTGGCTGAATTCAATTCCCGGCTCCAATTCCGGCGCATGGTTCGAGTTTTACGGTTCGCGGCCGATTCCTCCCTGCCCGCAAACAGGAGTCATCCCATGGGTGTGGGCCGAGGTGATAAAGTTTTTCATTCATCACCTGCTCGGCATTCGCCCGCAATGGGAAACAATCAATATCAGGCCGCGGCTGCTCATGGGAATGGAAAAAATGGAAGCAGTCGTAAGAATCCGAAGCATTAAATTGCATCTTTGCATCCAAAAGGCGGCCAAAGGTGCACAAAAAGGCTATTCTATAAATAATCAATTCACTGCTCTCGACGGAGATGAAATCCAAATAAAACATCCGATTGATGATGTTCATTTGCAAATTTATGTTTAACACCACAGCAAGAGGGGAGAGCCAATACATGATCGTCCACGATATATCGTGGACGGATAATTTCGATAAATATGATCTCAGAGCTTGTTATTCGGGCACTTGAAATCCAGCATGACACGTGTACTTGATGCCTACTTGCTCATGAGATTTATATTTGTTATATTTAATCTATTCCTGTTTTGCGTTTTAAAAATGTAATAAGGAAGGAGTTCATCATGGCAGAGTTTATTTACATGCCGCTCGTGCAGCATGGTAAGGATGAAACAAAGTATCGCTTGTTTACAAAAGATTACATCACTGTCAAAAAGCTTGATGGGCTGGAAATCCTTCAAGTATCTCCGGAGGCTTTGAAAGTATTGACGTATGAGGCCTTTCGAGAAATGTCTTTTTACCTTCGCTCGGCGCATCTTGAACAGGTAGCAGCAATTCTCGATGACCCTGAAGCGACGAAAAATGAGCGTTTTGTGGCCACGGCGCTACTGCGGAACGCCGTGATTTCTTCCGAGCAAGTGTTGCCGTTTTGCCAGGATACCGGCACCGCCATTGTTACCGGATTTAAAGGGCAGCAAGTATGGACAGGCATAGATGATAAGAAATGGATCACCGAAGGTGTTTTTAATGTGTATCAGGATTTTAATTTGCGCTACTCGCAAATTGCCCCACTGACCATGCTGCAGGAAACGAACACGAAAACCAACCTGCCCGCGCAAATTAATCTCTATGCCGAAGAGGGCGATGAATATAAGTTTCTCTTCATAGCCAAGGGCGGCGGCTCGGCAAACAAATCTTTTCTCTACCAGCAATCAAAATCACTTCTGACCGAAGAAAATCTGCTCAAGTTCATTGACGAAAAAGTTAAAAGTCTGGGAACGGCAGCATGTCCTCCTTACCACATCGCTATTGTTGTTGGCGGCACATCCGCGGAAGAGACACTGAAAGCAGTGAAATTGGCTTCGGCAAAATTCTATGACGATTTGCCGACAAAGGGCAACGAATTCGGTTCCGCGTTCCGGGATATTGAATGGGAGGAAAAGATTCTCAAACTGGCTCAGGAAAGCGGTATTGGCGCGCAATTCGGCGGCAAATATCTGGCGCTGGATATACGCATCATTCGCATGCCGCGCCATGCAGCGAGCTGTCCCGTGGGTATTGGCGTAAGCTGCAGCGCAGATCGAAATATCAAGGCGAAAATCACCCGTGACGGCATTTTTATTGAAGAGATGGAGCATAAACCGCAAAAATACTTTGAACGCGTTGCAAAACAGGCCGCACCTTATATGGCGAAAATTGATCTTAACAAACCGATGAAAGAAGTGCTGGCAGAAATTTCAAAATATCCGGCAGGAACGCTGCTAAGTCTGACAGGTACATTGATCGTCGCCAGAGATGCAGCGCACCAGCGGTTGCAGGAAATGCTTCGAAAAACCGGTGATTTGCCCGATTATTTCAAGAGCCATCCTGTTTATTATGCCGGGCCGGCCAAGAAACCGGCGAACATGCCATCCGGCAGTTTTGGCCCGACCACAGCACAAAGGATGGATCCTTATGTTGACGAATTTATGGCGGCCGGCGGCTCGATGATCATGATCGCCAAGGGTAACCGCGGACAGGTTGTTACCGATTCCTGCAAAAAGTACGGCGGCTTTTACCTCGGTTCGCTCGGCGGTCCGGCGGCGCTTTTGGCCAAGGAGAATATCAAAAAGATTGAAATCGTCGATTTTGAAGAACTGGGAATGGAAGCGGTGAGAAAGATAACCGTGGAGGACTTTCCGGCAGTTATCATCGTCGATGACAAGGGGAATAATATTTACGCCTGATTTCATACCAAAACAGCGTCAGAGATGTTTTTCGATCTTTGGCGCTGTTTTTGGTTGTAGTAGAATTTTTTGGTAGGTGCGCCTGGATTATTCGGTTTTGAATATCAATTATTATTATTTTAGGAGTCCAGAAATGCGTGAAAAATCTCCCTCCATCGAGGATTGGAAAAAATTATACAAATCAATGATGGAACTAAAAAATATTGCGCCATGGGAATGGCTGGAAGAAGATGATCTTTTTGCTGTTCAAAATCCTGAAACAAAAGAAATTGGATTTGTAAGTGTGATGGGTGCTATTGGTGAACATTATGCAATATCCGTTTATTTGGGGGAAAAAGGTTTGAATGCATTTTGGGATTTGCAGCATTCAAAACCTGATATGTTTTCATATCAAAAGTTTTTGGAAATGCCTCAACTCCAAGCTTCTTTTGAAGACAGAAATTTTCTGATCGCAGAGGATCGGAACTTGATAAAAAAATCAGGTTTGGTCTTTCGGGGTAGTCAGTCCTGGCCAATGTTTCGAAGCTATCGCCCCGGCTTTGTTCCCTGGTTTTTGAATTCAGACGAAGCACATTTTTTACAATTCGCTCTTGATCAGACCATAGATGTCTCTCTTCGAGCAAAAAAAGATCGCTCATTGTTAATGCCAGGCGGTGATGAAGATTATTTATTGCGTAAAGCGATCAAAAACGATAAGGAATTTGTCTGGCAGGATTCTGTTCTGAAAGTATCACCACCGACACCTCAAAAAATAGAATTTTCAATAAACATGCTCACTCTTGAATCCCTGAAGAATCTCGTTCCGGCCGATTTTTCCCTTGAAATTGATGTCTTTATGTTGCCTGAACCGGTAAAAGGAAAAGAAACGGGACCATATTATCCTTATGTTCTTATGATGGTTGATGCAAAAACCGGGATGATTGTAGGCAATCAAATGTTGGAACCCTTGCCGACGTTGGAATCCATGTGGGAAACAATTCCTTCGCAAGTCGATGAACTCTTGAAAAATCTTCAGTTATTACCGGAAAGAATATTCGTTAATTCGGATCTTTTATATCAACTGCTTTTACATTTGAGTGACGAGTTGAATGTTTCAGTAAAAGTTTTAAAAGAACTGCCCAATATTACCCAAGCCCGTGCTTCATTACTGGGATTTATAAAAGAGTAATTTGTAAAACAACAAGATAAAAAACGACCCGAATCCACGAAAGGAGAAAAAATGTCAAACTATACTCGTCGTGATTTCCTGAAAACAACGGGGGGGATCGCAGGTGCTGCATCCGTTGGCGGGCTTGTGTGGGGATGCGGACAGAAAAAGCAAGCCGCAAAAGGAGAGTGGAAGGGGTTCAAGTATTCCATGTGCAATGAAAGTATGCGCGAGTTACCGTGGGAGGAGCAATGCAGTATTATTGGCAATTCCGGCTATAAAGGTGTTGAAATTGCCGCGTTTACTCTGGTGAAAAATGGTGTCGGAGATATTTCGACAGGACAACGCAAAGACATGGTCAAGACAATTCAAAATGCCGGCCTGGAGTGTGTTGGCTTGCACTGGTTGTTGGCGCCGCCTCCCAAAGGCCTGCATTTTACCACTCCGGATGCGACGGTGCGGGCGAAAAGCGTCGCTTATCTCAATGAACTCATTGACTTCTGCGGCGACCTCGGCGGCCATGTTATGATTTTTGGCTCACCCAAGCAGCGCAGCACGGTTGGCGCAGAATCTGTCGAGGAAGCTAAAAAACACTTTGTCGAAGGATTGGCTGCGGTCGCCGACCATGCGCAGCAGAGAGATGTAAAAATACTCGTCGAGCATTTGGATCATACGCAAACGAATGTCGTCAATACCCTGGCGGAAACGCTCGATATTGTCAAGCGCGTTAATCACCCGGCAATTGATATGATGTTCGATTTTCACAATACCAAAGATGAAACCGAACCCTTTAAAGTGCTCATCAAAAGATATTATGATCATATCCAGCACATACATGTCCAGGAAATGGATGGCCAGTATTTGGGCACCGGCGATGCCGTGACAAAGTACGTGGGCTCTTTCCAACTTTTGAAAGACCTGGGCTACAACAAATGGATTTCGCTGGAGGTTTTCGACTTTACTCCCGGTGGTAAAACCATTGCCGAGGGCTCGATGAAAGCCCTGAAAGAAATTGAAGCAAAATTAGTTTAAGGATTACTGCCCCATTCACAGGCGCCTCTGTCGAATGACGCAGGCGCTTTTTTATTTTTGCGGAGGAAAAGATGAACAAGAAAATTATCCTTTGCAGCGTGCTCGCGTTTTTTCTTCTTACCGGCACGGCAATGCCGGATGATACAAACATATCCGGCCGGGATCAGGTAAAACGGCGTCCACTGAAGCAGCACATTCGACGCGCTTATTCTCCTATAGAAAATATTTCAGCAGATGAACAGGACAACTATGACGTAAAAGCTTATTCTTTGCACCTGAAAATTGATCCCGAAGCCAAAATAATTTCAGGAGATATGAACATACTCGCCGGCAGTACAATAAAAGGCGTAGATGAAATAATCATTAATCTGGACGCCTCTTTTTCTATCGACAGCGTAGGAAGCGACGCATCCGGCTTTGTGCGGAAAGGCGATAAAATTGTAATCAATTTGAAAACGCCGAAAAACCGGGATGAGCTTTTTTCAGTCAGGATATTTTATTCCGGCAATCCACTAGATGCCATTGCTGAGGGTGAAGCGGGCATGGTGATTGGCAAGCGCGGTGATGCGTATGCCGTTTATACGGATAACGCCCCGTGGTTCGCGCGGAATTGGTTCCCCTGCAAAGACGTGCCGTGGGACAAGGCCGACTCTTCGGATATGATCATCAATGTACCAAACGGATTGACGGTCGCATCAAACGGGCTCCTACGTTCAAAAACAGATAACGATGATGGGACGACAACTTTTCATTGGCACGAAAGTTACCCCATCGCCACCTATCTCATGTCTTTGGCCATTACGAATTACAAGGTATTCACAGACACATACATCGCTGCGAGCGGCGATACCATGATGCTGCAACATTTCGTCTTTCCCAAAGATTTTGATGATGCAAAAATCGATTTTTCCCACACACCGCAAATGATCGGATTTTTTGCGAGCCTGTTTGGTGAATATCCATTTTTGCGCGAAAAATACGGCATGGCCGAATACAACGGCATTTACGCCGGCATGGAAAACCAGACCATGACGCACATCGATCCGGGCTACATTCGCGGAAATCATAGCAGTGATTATCTTATCGCTCACGAGCTTTCTCACCAGTGGTGGGGAGACTGCGTCACCATGGGCGACTGGCCGCACACATGGCTAAATGAAGGCTTTGCAACCTATTGCGAAGCGCTGTGGGAGGAACATGTGCACGGCGAGCAGGCTTATCATGAGTACATGGCCACAATCCTCAGAAGCGCAAAGAACTTTAAGGAGCCGGTTTATCGCTATAACAATAAAGATGTGTACAACCTCATCGTTTATGACAAAGGCGCTGCCGTTATGCACATGCTCCGTCATGTTATGGGCGATGAAAAGTTTTTTAAAGTTTTTCCGGCCTACCTGGAACGATTCAAATATTCAAATGCACTGACGAAGGATTTTGAATCGGTTTGCGAAGAAATTTATGGGGGAGATTTGAACTGGTTTTTTGACGAATGGATTATGGGTACATCTTTTCCAAAATACGCTATATCCTGGCGGAAAGGGTCGATTACCGGCGGTCCGGGCATGGCCATTTTCGGTTTTATCAGTCAGGTTCAGGATGAAGACCGTATCTATACCATGCCAGTAGACCTCACTTTTTATGCGGGCGGCACGGATACAACCATCACCGCTTTTGTAGATCGCCAGGGAGCGCCCTTTGAATTTTTATGGAAGGTACCTTTGCAGACTCGCATCGATTCCGTAATTATTGATAAAGATAACTGGATTTTGCACGGGCTTGGCGAAATGAGGCCGTATCGGGACGTTATTATCGACCACCATTATTTTCGTGAAAAAGTGGGGAACGGAAACGGCGTACTGGAAGCGA
>JAADGR010000396.1 GCA_013152225.1 Calditrichota bacterium | reverse complement strand
ACTCTATCCCGGTTTTTTATTTTACACTCGGCTATTATTCCCGGCATTGCAATAATAATTATTATAGCACATTTAATTGCCTTTAGAAATTTTGGAAGTGTTGGACCTTGGTCGAATAAGAAAAGAAAAAGTTCCGGTACTTTTTGGCCGGACCAGGTTGCCTTGGATGTTATTGTAGCAGCGTTAATCTTATTATTATTAATTGCCCTTTCAGCATTCAAGCCCCCTCCTTTTACCGGACCAGCCGATCTGTTAGACACGTCATTTACTCCCAAGCCGGAATGGAATTTTTTATTCTTATACGAAACACTCAAAATTTTCCCCGGTTCGTTAGAAATTATCGGTACGGTGGGAATACCAATGGTAGTAGTTCTGCTGTTATTGTTAGTCCCTTTTTTAGATCGTGGCTCTGAACGCAATCCTTTGAAACGTTTATCGATGATAATAAGCGGTGCCGTACTTGTTGTTTCGGTATTGATTTTAACATTCATCGGATACTCGAGTCATTCTCCCGGGAATCAACAACCCACTAAACCTGTTATTAACAATTTGAAAAAGTTATCACCCTCAGCAGTATCGGGGAAAAAAGTATTTGAGACTTATGGCTGTATAACCTGCCATAGTATTAGTGGAAAAGGAGGAAAAATCGGGCCCGATTTAACTAATGAATGGCAAAGAGGCCGTTCGAAAAAATGGATTATTGGGCAACTGCGCGATTCAAAAAAACATTATCCAAATTCCATAATGCCGCCTTATACAATGTTGAGCACAAAACAACTAAACGATCTGACAGATTTTCTGTCAAGCCGCCATGCCCCTAATACAAATCTTCCGGTTAATCCAAGTCAAAACGCCGATACACTTCTGACACAAAAACTGAATAAAATCGGTGGAAACCAAGTTAAAGGCGAGAAAAAATCAGGGCCTCCCGGGCCTGCCGCCGATATGATAGGTAACATTTCACATGGTGCCTTATTGTTTCAACGGAATTGTGAGTCGTGCCACGGAATAAACGGAAAAGGCGGAAATTCTAATCCCGGTTCTTTAACAGGTAAGGTGCCTGCACTGAATCCAATTGACAAAAAATTATTCAACAAAGATGAACAAACTTTCGCAAATAATATAGATAGAATTATTCAGCACGGTTCTACACCCGCCGGTTCAGGGCCTGCCTTGAAAATGTTCAATTATGGAGATTCACACACTCTCACGCAACGGGAAATAGCTCATCTGGAAGCATATATATTAAATTTAAATGGAGTAAACCGTGCACAAATTAAAGAAACTTCTTTTTCACCCAAAGAATATTTTATTGTTACTGCAATTATTTTTCTAAGTGTGAGTTTTCTTCTTGTCTTTGTAGGCATTTACAAAAAGAAAAAAATAGACAAAAGCCCTAAAAGGCAAGGATAAAATCGAAACATGGACAGAACAAAAGCATATTGTACGAGCTATCCAAATCAAGTTCACTTTGGGAGCGACGGATAGCAATTATGGCTACAAGTGAGATGCAATATGAAAGAACAACTACGACAATATCTTAACCAGTACATTCAGTTGAATGAAAATGAGTTTTGTGCGATTGCGAATTTAATGTCTGAAAAATATTTAAGGAAAAAAGAACACTTTGTAAAAGCAACTAGTATTTGCAATAAAGTGGCATTTTTTACCAAAGGGTATTTTCGGTTTTATTATCTTACAAAAAATGGAGACGAGATCACAAGTGATTTCTATTTTGCACCAAATATTGTAACTTCATATACAAGTTTAATTACTTGTAATCCTTCAGATGTCTATGTTCAAGCAATGGATGATATGAAATTATTGATTTTAAGTAAATCAGATTTGGAAAAATTGTATTCTCAATATCATAACATCGACAGGGTTGGCCGGCTGATTGCTGAAAAAGTTGCTATTAATTCTGAACAGCATCTTTTAAGCTTACTGAACCAAACGGCAGAAGAGCGCTACAGGAATCTAATAAATAATAATCCTGAATTCATACAAAAAATTCCATTGCAGTATATCTCCTCGTATTTGGGTATTACACAAGAAACACTTAGCAGAGTAAGAAGAAAAATTAAATAGCCATTTTCATTTTTTGATTTTTGTCAAAGGAATTTCTTTTGAACCTCATTACCTTCGTTATAAGTTAAATCGAAAGGTAGATGAAAATGGGTTTAAAAATTCTGTTCGTTGCAATCTGGTTCTTAAGCACAGCGTCTTGCGAAAGGCAAGTGTTATCTTATACAACTGGAGATATTAAGATAAAAATAGAAACAGGAGAACACTGGTTACACGATTTTCCATTGTTTCTTGGGTTATCTAAAAAAAATCCACCCCAATTTGCCGTTTGGCTTGAAGACACATCCGGAAATTATCTTACAACTGTTTTTGTTACCTATAAAATTGCTACTGAAGGATGGATTTTAAACAAAGGCAATCGAAGAAAAGAAGCATTACCTCATTGGTGTCATAAAAGGGGCGTGGTTTATAAAGACGGACTGTTATTGCCAACCAAAGAAAACCCTCTACCTGATGGAATAACAGGTGCAACTCCCAAAGTTGATAAAGAAATACAAATCAGAATAAAGGATTTTACTGAACCGGTAGTTATTAAAGCCGAGTTTAATCATTCAACTGATTTTAACGATTTTTTCCCCGAAAACGCCGCAGAAGGAGACGATAACTATTCTGGCGGAAAAGAAGGCAGCGGACAACCTGCAGTTGTATATGCAGCTACTATCTATCCTAATCAACAAAACACATTTTTAAAACTTATTGGGCATAGTAGTGTTGACGGTTCAGACGGAATAATTTATTCGGATTTAGAAAAGTTAACAACAGCCAAGAGTATTGTTAAGCAAGTATCTGTTGAAATAATTGAGTGAAAATATGAAACATATAACATCAGTAATAATTTTTCTTTTTTTGGGTGTTGCAACAAGTAATGCTCAAAACAGTAGTAAGGTTTCTTTTGAAATATCATTTAATAAAATGTGTCTTGGCTATCAATTTAATTTTGATAAGGCACCCATTTGGTCAAAAGCATATATAGGACTTGGTAATCAAGACATCAACAAAGAGTTTAATGATGTTTTATCAGGGATAAAAATAGGGACACCGTTTTTTTCTTTTACAAATTCAAAGGTTTATGGAGACTTTAATACTGGAATCTACATTCCAAACAATAAATATTATAATGCCACAACTCTTTTTATTGGAATTGACATAGGGTATGAAATGTTTTTTGGTACACAAAAAAGGCACTCATTATTTACCGAAATAGGATATCTTTATGGACAAAGAGAATATATTCAGGCACTTGATAATGAGACTCTTTTCATATCGACTAAAGACGTGTTTAAATTATATCCAATCAATTTTTCATTAGGTTATGGGTTTGGTTTCTGAAAGTAATGCGGCTAAAAAATCTGCTACTACTCGTACACTAACCGTTGAAAACGTATAAAATTAATCAAAAAGCGCAGGGAGTGTTAGAGATTCAAAGATTCCGCGTTCTTTGCGGAAAACCTGGCCGGTGCGCCACTTGAGGATTGCATCGGGGATTTTGATCGTCTAATTATCACTGGAACACTGCAGACTAGCATATTCAACATTTACCTCTACCGGAATGAAAGATATTTAATACTGTCCCCCGATCTCCTCACAAAGACGAATAAAATCCACAATCCGCGCATCCGGTGTGCCTGCTTCAATGTCCGCGGCAACGACATCGCACGGGCCATATTCGCGGGCAATACGCTCAAGATCAGCACGAATTTCCGGCAGCAATTTATTGGCGACATCCATGGGCGTATACATGATAGCCCGCCGGGTATCGGGAAATAATTCGCGCGTATGGATCAAATCGGATTCCTGCCCCATGTCCAGATATTTTAACTGCGGCACTTTGGCGTACGATTCCAGGTAAGGATTCGCATTCCAGGCGCAATTATGAATGCCGACATATTCAAAGGCTTCGGCAATACGCTGATCAAAAGGCAAAAGCAGTTCCGCATAGTGTTGTGCTGAAACCATATTAACAAGACAATTGCTCATTGTAAAGAATGCGATGTCAACGCCTGTTTCCCTCTGCCGCGCATGTAGGCGTTTTGCCGCCCCGATCATCGTTGTGGTCACGCAATCAAACAAATGTCTGCTGCGTTCAGGGTTCGTAATCATATCCATGAACAGCATCTCGCCGCGCAAACGCTGGGCGTTGTTGAGCACACCCTGCCAGTTGATGTAACCCTCTACGCGTCCTTCGCTTTCGGCAATCCAATCTACCTGCGCCATCAGGTTTTGAAAATGCGGATTGTCATCCAACTCCGGCGCTTTCAGTCGGTCGATTTCTTCATCGCTCAGATACTGATGCGCGCAATTCGGCCAGTTGTCCGCTGCGTAAATGATGGGCACGCCATAAATGGCGGCCACAGTGCAGGCCCCAAAAGTGCCGGTGAGCAGATCGAGCGGCGAGTCCGGCTCATCGATCCGACCAATATGCGTGCCTGGGAAACGCTTCCTCAATTCATAACGCATGGCCAGAACAGTCTCGCGCCGGTAAGCCGGATCATTATGCCAGCGCTCGCCAAAGTCGATGCCCGGCACCTGACGATACCATTTTGGCGTAAAGCCGATTTCCGGTCGCAGGAACGGTTCATCACCTCTTCCGGGCCGCCGCGTTGCCGGTGCCGCAGGAGCAATATAGCTGATTAAGGTGGGGTATTTTTTATGGCCGACACGCTGTGGTAAATTTTCCGAGTGCAAAATTTATTTCCTTTAATTTTTTATGATTATACAGATGTCTCAGCTATTGCAAAATTGCGACAATAATCGGAGTGCAATTTCTTTAAAAAATATAGGAAAAACAAGCTGATTGTCAATGTGAATCTTTTGCTTTAAGCAAAAGATATCCTTGATATTTATTATCATATTTTGTATCATTTTACATAAAAGTTGGCACTATTAGAATATGAAAAAAAGCGGGGTTATGATCACGAACCCAAAAATCGGATTTGAGGTCTTTGTTCCGAGGCGTCAGGGTTTGTCTTTTGACAGTAATCCTGTTTTCAGGAGCGCCGTTCACCTCAGTGTGACGTAACCCCGCTTTATTCCCGTCCTCAGCAAGATGACGGGTTTTTTATTTAGAAACAAAGGGAAAAACTCATCGTGCGAGAAAATAAAAAAATATCGACCGTCAAGGTTTGTATTTGTTTAACTGCCTTTTTCCTTTTATGGGGTCACAACAACGGTTTTGCTACCCAGATCAAATCGCCGGATGGACAGATCATACTTGACTTTGTTTTGAACGACATTGGCACGCAAAAGAGTTGCCCCGTTTATTCCATTTCGTTCAAAGGAAAACCTGTTTTAGCGAAATCCCGTCTCGGCTTTGATCTGGAATCGGGAATAAAACTTGACAACGACCTGGCGATATTGTCGACCGCGACAAGCGGTCATGACACAACGTGGCACCCGGTCTATGGCGAACGCAGCACTGTCCGCGACAACTATAATCGACTCATTGTCAGATTACGGCAGAAAAAAGAACCCCATTACCGGATGGATATAATATTTCGCTGTTACAATGCAGGGGCTGCGTTCTGTTACACAATCCGCAAAACAGACGCGTTGCGCAAACTGGATATCGCAGAGGAGAAAACCGAGTTCCGCTTTTTTGGCGATCATGCTGCCTGGTCTGTACCGACCGCGCAGGGGATTTATCGGAAAACGAGACTAAGTCAAATCGATGCCGGTGCAGAGCGTCCTCTGACCATTCAAATTGATGATTCCATTTTTGTCGCCCTTGCCGAAGCGCGCCTTGTTAACTATGCCCGTATGAAATTTTCGCCCTCTCGCAAAACTCCCTTCTGCCTTGTCAGTCAGTTAAGCGGCACTGTAAATTCTCCCCTGCCGTTAACGACGCCGTGGCGGGTGATTATGATTGCCGGGAGTCCCGGGCAATTGCTGGAAAATAATGACATCATTTTGAATTTGAACGATCCGTGCGCCATTAAAAATACATCATGGATCAAACCCGGAAAGGTGATCCGCGAAATAACATTAACAACCAACGGCGGGAAAGCTTACGTGGATTTTGCTGCTGCGCACCATTTGCAGTACGTCGAATATGACGCCGGCTGGTATGGTTACGAATATGCCGACTCTTCGGACGCGACGACAATTACTGTCGATCCAAAGCGTTCGCCGGGACCACTCGATTTGCACGAGGTGATCCGCTACGCGAAAGAACGTGGTATCGGCATCATTTTATACGTTAATCGGCGGGCACTGGAAAAACAGATCGATCAAATACTTCCATTATATAAACAGTGGGGAATTAAGGGGATGAAATATGGCTTTGTTCAGGTCGGTTCGCAAAAATGGACGGCCTGGCTGCACGAAGCCATCCGCAAAGCCGCACAAAACGAGTTGATGGTTGACGTTCACGATGAATATCGGCCAACAGGGTATTCGCGTACCTACCCGAACTTTATGACCCAGGAAGGCATTTCCGGCGACGAAACGGCCCCGAGCAATACGCAAACTTTGACTGTTCTATTCACACGCATGCTTGCTGGTGCTGCGGATAACACGATCTGCTATTATGATCATCGTGTTGATGAAAAGGCAACGCATGCTTATCAACTGGCAAAAGCGGTGTGCCTTTACAGTCCCTGGCAGTTTTTGTACTGGTATGACCGGCCGGCGAAAAAAGGCAGTTCAGAATTGCAAAAGAACATTCTCGGGGACGAGCCTGAGCTTGAATTCTTTGATGCTGTGCCGACGGTTTGGGACGACACAAAAGTTATTCACGGCAAGATCGGTGAATATGCCGTCATTGCCCGCCGGTCAGGAAAAAACTGGTTCATCGGCTGTATGAACAGCGGACAAATAAGGACACTCGACATCCCGCTTGATTTCCTGCAAAAGGACAAAAAGTACGTTGCAGCAATCTATTCCGATGATCAATCGGTACAGACGCGCACGCACGTGAAAATAACGAGGTATCTTGTGGACCCGGAGACTGTTCTCAAAGCAGCGATGACTGCCAAGGGCGGCCAGGCAATCATGATTGGTCCGGCATCAGGCAAAGATCAATTTCCC
>JAADGR010000373.1 GCA_013152225.1 Calditrichota bacterium | reverse complement strand
AATGATCATCCTGTTTCATTCACCTATGATGCGGCTCTGGCAAGTACGGATGGGGGTTTGTATGACCCGACCTCTCAGACTTCCGGTCTTGGCGGAACCATCGACGCTGACATGTTGTATAGCAGCAAATTGCAATGTGCTTCCTGCCACGATGTACACAACAACCATAGCAATGGCACATCTGGTCATCTATTGGTCAAAAGCAATGCTTCGAGCGCACTTTGCCTGACATGTCATAACAAATAATCTACAAAAACCCATTACAATCTTGGTTGCACAATCCCTTAGAAGGGGCGATTTTATAATTGCCCCTTTTCTAAATCAGACAGTAAAAAAACGATGATGAGTAAAAAATTTAAATGTGTATTGCTAGTTCTATTTCTGGGTATTTCTCTATCCTGTTATCAAAAGAATCTTAAACATACCACTCCTGAAAATATTGTCATATTTCCACCGCCCCCCGACACAACAAGAATTCAATTTTTAACTTACTTTAGTAATTCATTGGATATTACAGGGACACGGTCAGGTTTTATCAGATACTTTTTGGGTAAAGATGAGGGAAAGCCAATTATCAAACCTTATGGTATTGCTGTTCACAAGGCCGTGATTTACGTCTGCGATACTATTTTGGGCGGTCTCGAAATAATTGATCTAAATGATCATACATTTGAATATTTTCAACCAGGCGGAAAAGGAGAACTAAAAAAACCTGTAAACTGTTTTGTTGATCAAAACGATTTTTTGTACGTAGCAGATGTAGCTCGTGGACAAATAGTAATTTTTAATCCTGAGCTTCGCTACGTTGATGCTTTTGGATTAGCGGAAGAATCAAAATTAACGGATGTATTTATTTATGACAATAAAATTTGGGCGAGTGATATAAAAAACCGAAAAATACATGTTTTTAATAAGCAGACCCACAAGTTGATCTTTAGTTTTCCAAATGCCAAGTATAAAACCCCGGCATATCTCTATTCTCCTACGAATCTGTTCATAATAAATGATCAGGTTTATGTATCAGATTTTGGGGATTTTAAAATCAAAATTTATAATGTAAAAGGAGATTATATTCGATCCGTTGGAAGCTATGGTATGGGGCATGGTCAGTTGGTTCGTCCGAAAGGAATTGCAGTAGACCGCGACATGAATTTATTCGTGGTAGACGCCGCTTTTGAAAATGTTCAACTTTTTGGCAGCAATGGAAAATTACTGATGTTCTTTGGAGGGAGTTATAAAGGACCCGGATACATGTGGCTGCCGGCTCAAATCATTATCGATTATGATCATTTGCAGTATTTCCAAAAATATGTGGATAAAAGCTTTAATCTAAAATATTTGATTTTTGTAACGAATCAATATGGGCCGGAAAAAATCAGTGTTTATGGTTTTGTTGAACCGAAATAAAATCATCCAACATCTTGATGAAAAAATGCAAATCAAACAGATTAAACCACCTTTTTATCATAATTATGCTTATGTTTATTTTGGCTTGTTCCTCCGGCAATCGATATAAATGGCTGTCATTTTTTTTTGACGATGTTCCTAATCCTAACGCTAAAATTGCAAAAACAGATTCTTTACAGGCAGACAGTTCTAAATCGGCTTTTAATGCCCGCCAAATAAGACCTTCAAAACCGCTTTACATTTTTCATGCCCCATATCAGGAAAAAGCTTGCGACGATTGCCATGATCTTGCATATTCGAGTAGACTTTTGCAACCTCAGCCGCAGCTCTGTTATCAATGTCATGAAGACTTTAAAGAACAATTTGCTGTCTTGCATGGGCCTGTTGCATCAGGACATTGCACTGCCTGCCACAATCCACATATGGCAAAAAATAAAAAATTGCTCAAACGAAAGGGACAACAATTGTGCCTTTATTGCCATGAACTTTCTGATATCTTAAAAAACGACGTACATCAGGATATTGATAATACCGATTGTACTGAATGCCATAATCCCCATGGCGGCGAGGATGAGTATTTACTTAATTAATTATACTTTATGAAACAGTTATGCGAAAACGTTACCTGGTCATTCTAATGATGCATTTTGCCTTTAGTGCAGGATATTCTCAAGCGCCTCTTTTTGCTTTCGGTTTGTGGAAACAACAATCTCTGTCGGGCGCTTTGAGTTTAGAAGGAAGGCATCGTCAACAAGTAACCGTATTGAGACCAGGTATTGCCGAATGGCTAAGAATGTCTTTGCTATTGGGAGAACTCAAATTGTCTTCTCAAAGCTATATTTGGCTTCCGAGTCTCTTAAACTTGAATGTTGATTTAGATTACAAACCATCGACTCGTCGGAGTATTTACCTGGTTTTGCCGGATCGTGGCGAAGTCAGGACTACAGAAAACGGCCGTGTTCAAGCGATTTTGCTTAAAAGTAAACCCGTCTCATTGAGACTTTTTACTAACTATTCTCACAGTTTCACAAATCGTGATTACCTGACCAATGTGGAAACGTTTAAAAACGATTACGGTGGGTCAGTATTCGTTCGATACAAATTTTTACCTGTTTCGGTAACCTGCCAACAGAATAGGTGGAATCAAAAAGAACTGCAAACCGGCCGTTTGTTTACAAATAATAGCCGCAAATTTCAAGGCAAAATATCAAAATCTTTTACACCATTAGATGACCTTCAATTAAGCTATTCTTTTAACGACCTGGAACGAAATTATGCCAATATCTGGCAGGTTAAAAGCAAAATCAGCAGCATTGATTTAAGAAATAAAATTCATTTTAAAGAAAAGAATCCAAGCAATCTCTATTCTCTGGTCCAATCTTATCGCCAAAGCGGGAGCATTAATTTTAATAGATTCCAGATTTATGAATCTCTATTTATCAAGTTACCAAAAAACTTGCAATTCAATAGTAGTTATCAATTTTCTAAAAATGAACAGGAAAAAACAATATCCACACAAAATAATATAGCAAGCAGATTGGAACACCAACTCTATTCGAGTTTACGGACACAACTCTATCATGAATATACTTATCAAAAACAGTTCCAATATAATGAACTCCTTAATTCAGGCGGGATCAATTTTTACTACAGAAAAAAAACACCGATAGGTTTATTATCGCTCCACTATGATTTTCAGCGACGTCATCAAAACAGGTCTAGTACACCTATTTTATTGAGAGTATTTAATGAAGAACATGAACTGACTGATGGCCAACCCATTTTATTAAATCGCCCTTATATAGTCCCAAACAGCCTGGTTGTAACAGACCAAACCGAAACAATTATTTACCAGGAAAATATCGACTATCTGATAATTAAAAGGGCCAACTACCTTGAATTGCAACGCCTTCCGGGCGGTCATATCAGAAATGGGATGACTGTTTATACAAATTATCAAACCATACAACAAAACTCCTACAAATTTGATATTGTCAACAGATCGTTTTCTGTGAGTATCAAACTTTTCAGGCGTATGCTGGAGTTGTATTACCGATCTTTAGAACAAGACTACCGTAATATCCATTTGAGTGATACTACAATACTAAAATATATTTCTCAATCTGTTTATGGCGGCCGTCTTTCGCTGGGTTTTTTATCAGGTGGAATTGAGAAGAATAACTTTGACAGCAATATTATTCCATATCAGTTAAGACGTTATTATATTCAACTTTATGGTAATATCATAGCAGATAAAATCATGCTTTCATTAACTGGAAACAGGCGTGAATACTGGATGACCATGGATAAGGAACAACAACTTTTTTCAGATATTTCCGGCAAAATCGTCTGGAACATATCCTTTCAGACAAAAACGAGTTTTGAAGGTGGTTATCGATATCAGGAAGGTCGTGGCCTTGATTTAAAATTATTAACCGGGCGGTTTGAATTTTATACAAAATATCGACAATTAATACTCACCTTCGGTGTTGAAGTCTTTCGTCGTCTTTTTTATCAAGAAAAAAATAATTATGATGGTTTTTATATTCGGTTGGAACGAAAATTTTAAGACACGAATTGGCAAATGACAATAAAGCTGACATTACTTATTTTTTTTGGATTGGCATCCGCAACCCTTTCCGCGGTTCTCCAAAATGATGAGGGTACCGGGAACTGTACGAATACAGGATGCCATAATAATCTAATCGAACAAAAGGTTGTCCACTCGCCCATTGAGGATGGTTGCGAATATTGCCACGAAAAGACCGGCAAGGTCCATCCAGGGTCGGAAGGGAATGGATTCACCCTGGTAAAAACCCCTCCTGAATTGTGCGAGGTTTGTCACGAATCCAAAGCGTCTGAAAAAACCGTGCACGAACCGGTTGCTGCAGGAGAGTGTCTCGAGTGCCATTCCCCCCATAGTTCGCCAAATCAATTCTTATTAAAAGAGTCATCAACAGTCAAATTGTGTGAGGATTGCCACGATTCAGATATGTGGAATAATAAAACAAAGCATCAACCGGTTAGTGATGGTGCATGCCTGAAATGTCACAACCCACATCAATCAAATTTCCCCCAACTACTTGTTTTCAAGTTACCGGAATTATGCTTTAATTGCCATGAGAAGGAAAAAAATGAGCACAATCTGGATAATTTGCATCCCCCCTTTGAAGATAACTGCCTGGATTGTCATGCGGTCCATGGTTCCGAGAACAGTAATCTTTTAACTGCCAAGCTACCCGACATTTGTTTTTCTTGTCACGAGGAGCTACAAAATTCGCTTCTCCAAAAAAAGACCGTTCATCAAGCAATACGTGAGGGCAAGCTTTGTCTCAATTGTCATAATCAACATGCCTCCGACAACAGTAATCTCTTAAAAACGGAGGGACAAAAGCTTTGTTTTCAATGCCACGGAAAAACAAATCCTTTGGAGCCGGATAAAAGTGTAAACATCGAAAAGAAAGTTTCTGAAAAGTTTGTTCACGAACCCATAGTCAGCGATGGCTGCTCAGATTGCCATGCGACTCATGCATCGGACTATACGGCTCTTTTGATGAACCAGTTTCCTGCAGGAAATTACACTGTCGGAGAAGTTGATTCATTTGCACTTTGCTTTGACTGCCATGATTCTGATCTTTTAGAGAAACAACAAACGGATGATGCAACAAATTTTAGAAATGGAAAAACCAATCTTCATTATCTACATGTGAAAAGAGAAAAAGGAAGAAATTGTATAGATTGCCATGACGTACACGGCGCGCCGAACATTCACTTAATAGGAGATAAAGTCAGATTTGGCCATTGGGAAATGCCTATCGGTTATACGACAAATGAGACGGGGGGCTCGTGTTTGCCGGGATGCCATGAAGAAAAGAAATATAAAAGGTAAATAAAAACTTACACCAAATTGAGGGACACATCATGAACTTGAAAAAGAATTATTCTATTTACATTTTTATTTCCTATCTGCTTTTTGCAGTCAGTGCATTGGGAGACATCAGCAATAGTCACCATGACTTTAGCGGGGCATCATGGAGCGGCAACGAGATGTGCAAGCCGTGCCACACACCTCACAATGCAAACACAGAAGTGCCGGATTCCCCATTATGGAACCATGAGGTAACGCATGCTTCTTTTACTGTTTATTCAAGTCCCACGTTCGATGCAATAGCCGGTCAACCAAGCGGGCATTCAAAGTTGTGTCTTTCCTGCCATGACGGTACGGTAGCCATAGACAACTATGGCGGCAGCACCGGCGGGACCAAGTACGCCGGCTTTGGTAACGTTGGCACTGATTTGAGTGATGACCACCCTATTTCATTTCAGTACAATTCTGCACTTGCCACAACAGATGGCAATCTTTATGATCCAAGCACAACAACGTCAGGCCTTGGAGGAACGATCGCAGAGGATTTGCTGAACAATGGAAGAGTAGAATGTACTTCCTGCCATGATGTACATATCTCCAGAAATACACAGGGGTGTTCCGGCTGTCATAATATGCATGGCGGCGGCCACGGTATTACAAAAACATTATCTCTCAGAATTTCCAATGATAACAGTGCATTATGTTTAACATGTCATAGAAAGTAAATACTTTTTAAACAATACCAATGGGCAATTTTCAAATTTCCCATTTAAATAAATCATAACGTTTCTCTCGCTTCCAAAATGCAAAAAGCTAAATCTATTTGAAACAAGCTTGATCGTTATGAGACAACGATGTTAGAAAGTGGTACACTTTTGAAAAATAATATTTGCCATTCCCATCCCTTTTTCTACTGCATTTAATTATTTCATCTCTCTCAAAATCGACATTTCTTACAAACACCCTCAAATAAACTATAAATTAAACACTTACACAGCTTTACCTTTTCTAAGAAACTTGCTTTCTTTTTTGTCCCGCTAAAACAAAGTTGAGCCTTTTAGCCAGTACGTATTATTAATTTTTCACAAGAGGCCTGGTTTTTGCATTTTGCGGACGGATCATTGAATTCTTCTTTTAGGGGTTCAGATTAAAACACGGAAAAACAACGAAACGATACGAAGGAGACAGGAGTGATAGTGTCCATGAGGCAATGGTTTATAACCGGATTTGCGCTTTTTAATTTATTTCTTTTTCACCAAGCTGTTTTTGCACAATATGTACCTCAACATACAAGACTTCTGTATTCGAACGATTTACAAAATCCCGGCGGGGATGAAAATGCAGATATTGTGAACAGGGATGGACAATTCGTTGCCGGTAAAGGATGGGAAACGTCAAAGAGAACGAGTCAATTGGTCATTACATTAAAAAAAGAACTGCCCTACGAGGGAACGCTAGAAATAAAAATAACGAATCTGGATCCCGTACATCAGGTGACAGATGAATGGATACCGTTCTCGTTTTGGTCTCGGCCAGAGGGTAATTTCGATCGAGTAGATTCAACCCTTGGGTCTTACGCCTTCCTGAAAACAGCCCGAAAAAGGTTAGACACAGCGACAAACACGGCAGGAATTGATTTTTTCAGCGCCTCCTACCAGGGCAATCAAAACCTGTACAATCCCAACGCCGAAAACAGGGAAAGAACAAAATACGCTGCCAACGGCGAATGGGATCCCGGCCACACTTATACGTTCAAATTTATCTGGAATACAGAATACATGTGGCTTTATATGGATGGCGAGGAATTGGCCCGACATAAATTTTATGGTCAACTGGAAAAATTCAAATACATTTTTCTTGGTG
>JAADGR010000436.1 GCA_013152225.1 Calditrichota bacterium | reverse complement strand
ATGTAGACAATGTGTTTGATCGGACTCTTGCGCAAACCGGATACAGGAGGCAGCGGGTTCTTGGCGTCGTCCCTCACCTTGACGATGCGGAACGTATTGTCGCGAACGCGCCGGGTCTCTTTTGTCAGATCAATTTTACCCAAATCGATTTTTTCAAACGTACCAAGCATGATGTCCCCGACATACGTGCCCTGGATCGGAGCAACAAAACCCTTTCCACCGTTCGGCCCGGCTCCGTAACCGCGCGCAGTAACAACGTACAATGTTTTATCATCCGGAGAAACGCGTACTTTGGTTGGAAACCAGCCGGTGGGGATGTAGCCGAGCACTTTTTTTGATCCCGTTTCAATGACGGCGACGGCATTTAAACCGCTCAAAGCAGCATACAATCGACTTTCGTCATGGCTGAGCGCCAGGCCAAACGGCATCATTCCCCGGTAGGCGTCAATATGCGAGTCCAGAGGCATGGGAATCATTGCAATGACTCTTCCCGTCGCAGCATCGAGGACCGAAATATTATCGTTTGTTGCGTTGCTGACATAAACAAATTTTTTGCCGGCGGCAATGGAATTGGGGCTGGCGCCGCCTTCGACTTCGAGGCCGTTCACCATCTCGCCCATGCGGTAGCCGGTTTTTTCTTTGGAAATAACCTCGTTAGTTTTTAAATCAATCGTCCATACGGAAACCGCTTCGGGAACATCGGGACTTCCGAGGCCGGGAATCTTTCGTCCGTTAACAACAACGCCTTTTTCCGATTCTTTTGATGGAAAACCATACGGCGGAAAGTCCAGTCCCTTCTTTTCCAGATTGTTCGGTTTAAGTCCGGGAGCCAAAGGATAATCGAAAATTCCTACGTTCGCGACGTACGCCTTGGAACCGTCCGGGGAAATATCCAGGCCAAAAGGGAAACGGCCGACGGGAATGCTGCGGCTAATTTTCTCTTTTTGCAGATCAAAAACAACAAAGCGGAAATTGAATTCATCGAGAATGTACAGGCTTTTTTCATCTGGCGAAAGCACCATATCGCCGACGAAACTGTCTTTATATTTTTTGCCGTTAATGGAAATTCGTTTCAGTTTTTTCAAGCCGGGAATATCAAAGACAATGATATCTCCATTGTCCCCGCCGCTAAGCCAGGCAATTGAATTGTCCTTGCGAATCGCCGCCCCCACAAAAGAACCTTTGCGCTCAAAAGGATTGGGCAGCTTGCGATCGTAGCTGGGAAGGCGAATGGCATTTTGCGGTTCTGATGTTTTGATGACGGTGAGCACGTTATCATGAACGGCCAGCGCAATAGAACCGTCGGGAGAAAGCGCCAACCCGAACGGGTCGTGTGTTATGCGCACGACCTCACCGGTCGGCGTGACCATTCGCCCGCTGGGTAAAATACTTGCACCGCTCGTATCAATTTTGCAGAAAAGATTATAGCCCGGCGGCTGGATCGTTTCAACAGTCGGGCCTTTGGCGCAGGCGATAAGTAAAGCGAGAAAGGGAATCAGTTTTTTCATAGCAAACCTCTTGTGTTTTATTTACAAAATACAGGAAAAAACAAGATAAGGGAAATAAAATACTTTTCAAATAAAAATTGTAATTATCTTTCACTACCGGACACTTTTGCAATTTGTCCTTATTGCGGGGCAGGTTTGAAAGAAAAATGCCCTTCTTGCGGAAAAAGCGTGAAAGCGGATTGGAGGGTTCGTCCTTATTGCGGAACGAAATTAAAAAAATAGCACTACAGCGCAAGGTAAACGCCGATTACCGCTGATTAAATTCATTTTTTATCTGCGTGTATCTGCGAAAACAAGTGTCCAAAAACAAAGAGGCTGAACCAGTACGATTTACTGACTGCAATATATAATTTTTAGCCTTGCGCTGTTGTGCTAGTTGATGTCTGATAATGAACGACTTCGATTATTTTGTTAATGTATAACCGACGGGGACAACAAACATTTTGCTATTTATATTGCCTGTTTTGATACTCTTAATAACGGTTGTCGATTGAAAAATTTCTGCTGCACCCGATGATTTCTTTTTAGTCGCCTTTTTCATTTTCCTGCCGAACAAGCTGCCGAGCGAACTTTTTAGATCGTCCAGGGAAGCCTGCGGCGTTTCTTGCTCACTGCCCGTTTCCGATCCACCCTTTGCCTGCTTGACATGATTGGTCATTGTCATTCGCATATCCGTCTTGATGGGATAACCGTCGATTTTATTCACTTGTTTCTGCAGCTCTTTAAGCTGTTCCATGTATTGGCCTGTAATCATTGCAAAACCACGGCCTCCCTGGCGTATAAAACCCATTTTTTCCATCAGGCGTTTATTAAAATCTTTGGCGGCTTTCATGGATTGTTCTGCTTTTTTACTGCTCCAGATATGGGAAACGATAAGCAGAGTGTCTTTGATGCCGGTTGCCTTGTCTGTTCCCACGGTGGTAGCGCTGACCACATAAGGTTGGCAGTTAAAGCCGCTTATTTTTTGCGAGCCGGAAAGTTTCCTGACCTCTATTTTCGGCTTTTCCCAGTCGTATTCCGACTCTCTTTCTTCTGCCTGCGGTTGGCTTTTATCCATATTTTTCGGCGCCTCATATTCGTTGACACCCTGCTCAAACATCTGTTTCATCTCTGCAAAAGTTAATTCCGTGTACGTTTTTTTACGCTCGTTAAATCGCCAGAAAAGTTCTTTATCCAGACGCGTGATTTCAGAATCCATTCCCTTTGGGCTAAAATGTTTCATAATCGAACCGGTAAACTCCATCTTACTAACGGTGCGCTGGGCATTACCCTGCAAATAGGTTTGTGTCAAGGTTTTAAATGCGCCCTGACCGAAAAATCCATTACTGGTTGTTATGGTCTCCCAGCTTACCTGGGCAAATGAAAATTGTGCCGTAAATAATACAAACACAAGAATGGCCCATACTCGAAAAGTGATTGTCTTCATTTCTTCTCCTCTGATTTATGTGTTATTTGTTCTCTATTTAAAAAAATATTCTACGGAAATATTCCCTTTTTTATTATAACGGGTCCGTCTATCATTTTTTATCAACCCGTAACTGGTTTTACAAAGTTCAGACTAAAAGATTTGCAAAACAAGATAGTAATTATTACCTTAAATATAGTGACAAAAGTAACAAAAGAGTTTATGACAAATACAAATAAAATAGTTCTCGATCCGCACGCTCATGGAGAGGCCGTCAGTCAGTTTCTCGATTTCTTTAGCATCAAATCCGGCAGACCTGATGCCGATTTTCTGCAAAATATTTTAAAATATTATACCCGTTTGCCGTATGAGAATATAAGCAAAATTCTGAAATTACATAAAAATTTTATTTCCAAAGCGCACATACGGCTGCCGGACGAAGTGATCGAAGATCATGCCGAGTTTCATTTCGGCGGCACATGCTTTTCACTAACGTTCTACCTGCAATCCATACTGTCCACTCAGGGCTTTCACTGCTACGCTGTCATGGCGCATACTCTGCACAGACTTAACGTGCACACCGCGCTGATCGTTCATCTCGATCATCGCAAGTATCTTGTCGACCCCGGCTATCTGCTTACCCGGCCCATGGAAATCCATGCAGACAAGCCGCGACTTTACAGAACGCCACACACAGGGGTGGAACTTGGTTTTAATTCAAAAGATGAATATTATCATTTGTATACATTTGACAGGCAGCAAAAGAAATGGCGCTATCGTTTTCAGGACAAACCTGTTTCTTCTGATGAATATCTGCACCACTGGCAGGACTCTTTTTACCAGGGCACCATGCACGGCATCTGTCTGACACGGGTTAAAAATGACGGCATGATTTATATGCACAATGATTTCCTGCAAATCACTTCCATTGAAGGAAAGCAAAAACGAAAAGTAAAAGAAAATTATTACAGCGTCATTGAGGATATTTTTGGCTTTGCGCCGGAAATCGTTGAGCAGGCACAGGAAGCAATGACGGAAAACATGAAACTGGAGCGGCAATTGGGTTTTTATAAAGAAAAAAAGGCGGCCAATGAAACCGACTGAGCCAACACCGGTGAAATTAATTTGCGGTGTTTTGTACAGCGACGAAGGATTATTGCAAAAGGCTCGTAAAAACCTGGAAGAAAAATTTAGTCGGATTGATTATACGAGCAAGATTTTTCCGTTTGATGTAACCGATTATTATGTTCCGGAAATGGGTGCGCCGATTCATCGCCTTTTTTACTCTTTTCACAATCTCCTTAACCCAAAACAATTGGCGCAGATAAAAATAGATTGTAACGAAATTGAAGAACAGCTAGCTGTAGACGGTCAGCGAAAAGTGAATATCGACCCGGGGTATCTGGATTATGATAAATTTGTCCTTGCTTCAGCAAAATACAATGCCCATAAAATTTATCTCGACCTGGGCATTTATGCAGACCTGACATTAACCTATCGCAGGGGACATTTCATTCCGTCCCAATATTGTTTTCCTGATTTTAAAAATGGTGTTTATGAAAAAGAAATTTTGTTCATGCGGGCAAAATATAAAGGGCAATTGAGAAAGATGAACAAGTAGAAAGCCAATTGCGACGCACTGCAAGTACGTCGCAAATTACAAATCAATCGTGCTACGGTAATGGTTTGACCATAATGTTTTTATAATAAACAATACTTTTGGGATCGTGTCCCTGCAGCGCGAACGTGCCGCTGGATAATTTGCGTCCCGGCCAATCCTTGCGAACGACATTTTCCGGTTCGGTATAATCGACAATTGTTTTGCCGTTCGTCTGCACAATGATGTGTTTTCCCTGGACAATGATGTGCTGGGTGAACCATTCGTTATCTTTGGCGGGCGCGTCTTTGATATTTACAACATCGTACAAACCGCTTGTTCTTTTCCAGTCGGAGTGACTGTTATTTATCTGAGATTCATAACCTTTCTTCGGCCATCCATCCTGCTGGTATTCCGTATGAAAATAAATTCCGGAATTGGAGCCGGGGGTTGTCATCACATCTGCTTTGAATTCAAAGTTTTTGAAATTATGATTGTGCACAGGACCCACGTAAAACAAATGGCTTCGTTTTCCATGGACAACAATCATTCCGTCCTTAACCGTAAAAGTTCCCGGAGTTTCGCTGGCCTTCCAGCCGTCAAGGGTTTTTCCGTCGAAAAGACTGATCCAGCCATCGGTATTTGTGTTTTGTTGTGCAGCATCTTTTTTCGTCCGGCATCCCAGAAAAAGGGCAGCGACCATCAAAGCGAAAACAACTTTTTTCATCAAACCTCTCCTTTTTTAACATTTATATTTTGGGGGAGTTAATTTGTAACAATACTTTTTTAGTCATGTCATTGCGAGCGAAACGGAGTGGAGCGAAGCAATCTCATACTTTACAGGCAGTTATGTGATTGCTTCGTCGTTCGTTCCTCACTCCTCGCAATGACAAACATTTGTTACATTTCAATCCCTATCAGAGCATAAGCCCGAGGGGATTTTCCAATAATCTCTTAATTTCTTTTAAAAACAAAGCTCCTGTTGCCCCATCGACGATGCGATGATCGCAGGAGAGCGTTACTTTCATACGATGGCCGATAACGATTTCTCCGTCCTCTACTACCGGAACCTGCATCACACCACCCACAGCCAGAATAGCTGCTTCCGGGGCGTTAATGATTGCCGAGAATTCATCAATCTCGTACATTCCCAGATTACTTATCGTAAATGTTCCGTTCGTATAGTCTTGCGGCAAAAGCTTGCGCTTTTTTGCCCGCACGGCCAGATCACGGATTTCCAAAGCCATTTGTCCCAGGCTCTTTTGATCCGCATTGCGAACAACAGGCGTAATCAGACCATCATTGAGAGCAACGGCAACTCCCACATCGATACGGTCATGAAGAACAATTTTATCGCCCTGAAAAGAACCATTCACATACGGATGTTTTTTCAACGCCAGCGCGCACGCCTTGATGATCATATCATTGTAACTGATTTTCACATCCTTTTGCACTTTGTTCAGAGACGTGCGAAATTCCACCGCATTGTTCATGTTCACTTGCATGGTGAGGTAAAAGTGAGGAACGGTTGTTTTGCTTTTAGTCATCCGGGACGCTATGGTGCTGCGCATTGTGTTCAGGATAATTTCTTTGCCGACAGTCGGTGCTGCCGCCAAAGCTTTGGGCGCTTCGGCAATAAAATGCTCCACATCCCGCTTAATGATGCGGCCGCCGGTACCCGAAGCAGTGATCCTGCGCAAATCGATGTCGTGCTCACTCGCCAGTTTTCGCGCAAGCGGGGATGCTTTTATCCTGACCGTGTCGGATGTAAGAATAACATCCGCCGGCGTTTTATCAATCACCGGAGCAGCATGAATTTCTCCTTCCACAGCAGGAAGAACTTGCTCTTTTTCAACTTTCGGCTGCGGTATTTTTTTCACTTCTTCAAGAAGGTCGGAAATGTCTTCGTCTTCGTCAGCTATAAGAGCGAGAGTTCCGCCAACCGGTACTTTGCCACCTTCGGGTACGATAATTTTTTTCAAAACTCCCGCATCAAAAGCTTCCAGTTCCATGGTTGCCTTGTCGCTTTCCGCCTCGGCGATAACCTCACCGGCTTCGATGAGTTCACCTTCTTTTTTCAGCCACTTGAGGAGTACGCCCTCGACCATCGTATCGCTCAATTTGGGCATTGTTATTTTTGTAGCCATATTCTCCTCGTTTAAATATAAAGTACTTTTTTTGCAGCAGCAATAACTTTTTGCGCGTTGGGAATCACTGCCTTTTCCAGATTCGCTGCATAAGGCATAGGAACATCTTCACCGCTGACCTTAATCACCGGCGCGTCCAAAGCATCAAAAGCGTTTAATGTAATTCGATGCGCGATCTCAGACCCCACGCTCGCATAGGGCCAGCCTTCCTCGACAATGACGCAGCGATTGGTTTTTTCCACAGAAGTAATAAGAATCTGCTCATCCAGGGGACGCAAAGTCCTCGGGTCGATCACCTCCGCTTCAATGCCCTCCCGGGCTAAAACATTGGCGGCTTCCAAAGCCACATGAATCATTTTTGACCACGCGACAATGGTAACATCTTTGCCTTCGCGTTTAATGTCCCCGACGCCGATGGGTACGAGGTGTTCGCCTTCCGGCACGTTACCTTTGTAGCCGTAGGCAACCTCACTTTCAATAAAGATCACGGGATTGTCATTACGAATGGCTGTTTTGAGCATCCC
>JAADGR010000530.1 GCA_013152225.1 Calditrichota bacterium | reverse complement strand
ATCCAGTCCCCTTGCTGGTAATTTCTATTTGTTTCCCGAATGCGAATTTCTGCCTGACCTGAGCGAAATATGCTGAAGACGAATAGGGCAATGAACCAAAGCGCATAACTATTTTCGCGTTTTTTTAGAGTGTTCATGCAAAATCCTCAAGTTTTAATGCCATATTTTTTTAATTTTTTATGCAAGTTTGCCCGATCCGTCTCCAATGCTGCAGCAATATGCGTTACATTTCCATGATATTTCATATAGGCCTTTTCAAGCAATATCTTTTCAAAATGAGTGATCTGTTCTTTGAGGGGGAGGGAATCATCCGTTGATAATGAGTTCATCTCTTTAGTTTCCGCGGGTTCGGGTGTCCCAAGAACCATTTCCACATCATGACGGCTAATTTTTTCGGTTTTTGTCATAATCGCTAAACGCTCAAGGATATTTTTGAGTTCCCGAATATTTCCGGGCCACTGATATTGTTGCAGCAAAAGTTCAGCATCCCTGGTCATCGTTTTTTGTTTTTTCCCATTTTTCATGGAATATGCAGTGAGAAAATGCCGGACAAGTTGTGGAATATCCTGCGCATGTTCGCGCAATGTCGGGACTCGAATAGGAATAACATTCAAACGAAAATACAAATCCTGGCGAAAATTTCCCTTTTCAATTTCCTGTAAAAGGTCTTTGTTTGTAGCTGAAATGATGCGGATATCAAATTTTTGCGGAGACGTACTGCCGACACGGTAAAATTCATTTTCCTGCAAAACACGAAGCAACTTTGCCTGGGTTTCCAATGCCATGTCACCAATTTCATCTAACAGGAGCGTGCCGTCTTCGGCTTGTTCAAAAAGCCCCTGTTTTTTCCTGTGTGCTCCGGTGAAGGCACCTTTTTCATATCCAAATAATTCGCTTTCAATAAGTTCTCCCGGAATAGCGGCACAATTGAGCTGCACAAAAGGACCCTTGCTGCGATTACTTTTTTTGTGAATTTCCCGTGCAACCAGTTCCTTTCCCGTCCCGTTCTCACCGTAAATTAAAATTCGTCCTTCACTGGGCGCAGCCTGTTGAATAATATCCCGCAAGTGCTGCATGGGAAGAGAATCGCCAATCATCTGGTAATTCAGGTCAACCAGTTTTTTTAATTGAATGATCTCTGATTTTGCATTTTGCTGTTCGCGGATTTTTTTGATCTCAAGTATCACTTTTTCCGGATTGAGGGGTTTTTCGAGGAAATCATAAGCTCCCAGCTTTGTGGCACGAACGGCAGTAGAAATATCAGCCTGACCGGAAATCATGAAAATTTTGAGTTGGGGTTGAGTGGTGAGTATCTTGGGGAGCGCGTTCAGGCCCCCCATTCCGGGCATCATCAAATCCATAAAAGCTACGTCGAAAGGTTCATTTTCGGTTGTTTTGAGCGCTGCCTCGCCGCTCGAGCACGTGCTCACTATGTGGCCTTCCTGTTTCAGAATCCAGGAGAGGGAATCACAAATATTTTTATCATCGTCGACGACCAAAATGCGCATAAAATATCTCTACAATTCAATGACATGAAAGTTTTTTTCGGCGATCAGGCGTTGAACCCGATCGGCATTGATTGTTGTCGTTTTGAAATTTATGATTGCCTGGCTGTCCTGATAATCAATTGAAAGTATTTCACCCAGGTCATGTAAACGGGAAATAATTTCCGCTTCATTGACAGGTAATGAAATTTCCATGGTTTTTGAAAAACGTTCGATAAACAAGTGTAGTTGATCTCTGAGATCACTCAAAAAAATGCCGCGTTTTGCGGAAATAAAAACACAGGGCTGCTCATCGTTCTTTAATTTTGCTATTAACGACGAATCCTGCAATTTGTCGATCTTGTTAAAAACCTTGAGTATCGGCTTGTCATCAATTTTTAATTCCGCCAAAACAGATTCGACCGTTCTCATTTGTTCGCGAAAATTCGGATTAGAAATATCTATGACGTGCAGCAACATATCGGCATCGGATGCTTCCTCGAGCGTACTTTTAAAAGAGGCAACCAGATGGTGTGGAAGTTTGCGAATGAAACCTACAGTGTCAATTAAGAGAATGCGCCGGTGATCTGCTAATTCTGCGGATCGGATGGTGGCATCGAGAGTTGCGAATAATTGATCTTCTACCAGCGCGGAAGCATTGGTCAGCGCATTTAGAATTGTGGACTTGCCGACATTCGTATAGCCCACGAGAGCAGCTTTGAACGTATCACTGCGATTTTTGCGGCGGTTGGAACGCTGCTTGCTGATTTTTTCCAGGGATTTTTCCAGCACGGCGATACGCTTACGAATGAGCCGACGGTCCACTTCCAACTGGGTTTCACCGGGCCCGCGCACACCGATTCCTCCGACCTGTCGCGACAGGTGCTTCCATTGTCGGGTTAACCGGGAAACAAGGTATTTTAATTGTGCCAGCTCAACCTGAATGCGCGCCTCTCTTGTGCGCGCATGCTTGGCGAAAATGTCCAGAATCAAACCGCTGCGATCGAGAATTTTGATTTCACATACATTTTCAATATTCTTTACTTGCGCCGGTGACAGGTCATCGTCAAAAATGATAAGATCGGCATCGAGATATTTGGCTGCGAGCGCCAATTCTTCAACTTTGCCGCGTCCAATCATAAAAGCGGGATCGATGCGATTTCTTTTCTGGACGATTCGTTCCAGAACGTCTGCTCCGGCCGTTTCCGCCAGCAGTTCTATCTCGTCAAGATAATCATTAACCAGGAAACGGCTTTGGTTGGGACGAACAATGCCAACAACCAGGGCCCTTTCCCGAAATTCCTCTTTGGGTTTGTGCAAAACTCCTCTATATACTAAAAGTGAAAATCAGTGTCTAAAAATAAAAAGACTGAACTATTACAGAAAATGTATTACTTGAGCAGTGCAGCAAAGCGCTTTTTATTCATGGCATACTATTTCTTGACAGCTACTTCACTTTTTTGCCGGTATAACATCATTTCTATTAACAATAAAATAAACGCAATGATTGCGAAATATTTCCATAATTCCCGGCCAAATCGATTTTCCCTGATAATTTTTGGCAGATCGGAATTTGGATCGATAAAAGTCATTGCATATTTTTGCCGCAATAAAGACTTGTCCGCCATCGTCAGGTCGGATTCTCTCGGATCGACATTTACTGCCCAGAGTGCAATGGTCTTCTCGTTCCCTGTCAACCGGTAAATTCCGGGAACGCTTGTGTCGGAATAATAAATCCAGGGGCCGCTGCTGAGAATTTTCGCTTTCAATTCATCACTTTTGTTATCCGGCCGCTGCATTTCAAGTTTATCGTTCAGATTTTGCGCAGGGACCTGCAACCGCAACTCATCGCCGATCATCAGATCGTCTTTTGTAGCAAAAGTGGGAGTGCCGAGATAAGTCACTGCACGGGAAACAAGCGGGGCAAAGATTGTACGACGAGTTATATCCGTCAGTTGCAAATTGAATCCAGTGGTGAAAAAAAGTATTTTGCCTTTGTCTGATTTTTTCTCTAAAAGAAACGGATCGCCTGTTCCGTATTGCATGATTTTTTCAGTTCCCGGCATGTCGACTGTTTTAATGGCGAAATGAAATACGGGCTTGGAAAATGAAACATCCTTTTGGTCGAAAATGCCGCGGAAAAGCGGATGCGTCAGATCTGTTTTTCCCAAAGAAAATGCCGGCCCGGCATCTGAAACCGAACCCATGGTTTCAGTCAGTTTGGGCAGACCCAATTCGGGCATCAGATTCATATTGTAAGATTTTATGTCGATGTCTTGCCCCAGCGTCAGAAAAATTCCTCCTCCTGCGCGCACAAAATCTTTCAATCGCTCAACCTCCTGCGCATCGAATGCCGGAATATTGGCCAGCACAATGACGTCATACTTTTCGAATCGGGTATAACGCATTTTTGCCAGGGGGATTTTATCGACAATAAATCGTGCATCCTCATGTTCAGCCGGCCTCAACACCAACGAAATATATTCTGTGTCGGCAGGACGTTCACCAAACATGGCAACACGAATTTTGTCCGGAATATTAAAGGAAAAATAATGACGATTATCCTGAAGAATATCATCATCTTCCAAAAGTATATAACCTGAAACAAAGCCTGCTTTTTTCAAAACAAATTTGAATTTTTCAGTTGCTGATTTTGTAGGTTCAACGCTGAGGGTCACCTGCGCCACGCGTTCGCCATTAACGAAAAGCTGCGCCAGTTTATTGCGTGCCGGTTGATTCCCGGCATTCTTAATCAAGCCTTCAAGTTCCACAACTTTACCTTTCTCAAGGATTGTTGCAGATAATTTGGCGCTTTGAACAGAGAGATTGGAAATGTTTTTTGTTCTGAAAGGCAATGCAAGTGTACGAATTTTTTCCTTATCCGGAGGAAGTGAATCTGCAGAGAAGGCACATTTCTGAAAATCAGACAGAATGTACAGTTCTTTGTTGATGTTGTTCGATTTGTTCAAAAGATTATGCGCTAAAAGGAGCGGATCACTGATATCTGTCAGACGGAAATCTATGTGTCGTTCCTCAATCTCTCGGCGCAGGGCATCGAAATTATGGAACGAACGGGGCGTTGTTACTCCTGTGGTGTCTGTTGAAGTGAGAAGAAATACGTCATCCCCCGGCTGCATGGCTTTGCTGATCTGCACGGCTTTTTCGCGCGCGTCTTCAAATAAAAGTTTGCCGTCACGGCGGCTGTTCATGCTGAATGAATTGTCCAGAATAATGACGGCACTCGTTTTTGCATTCGGACCTATTACACCGGATAAACCGCCACGAATTGTCGGCCTTGCAAAAGCCAGAACCAGGAACACAATAATCAACATTCGCAAAAGAAGAAGCAGAATCTGCTTCAATTTAATGCGGCGGATTTTTTGCTGTTGTAGTTCCTTGAGAAATTCGAGCGTGCTGAAGCGAATCGTTTTCGATTTCGACCTGGTAAAAAGGTGGATGATCAAAGGCAGAAGCGCAGCGACAAGGCCAAACAGGATTGAAGTATTTAAAAAATTCAAAATGTGTTGCTGTTTTTTTGGTTTAACATATTATGCATCGGGAAACAACGTGCTTTCAATGATTTCACACCAAATATGAATAATGGTAATATGCCCTTCCTGAATTCGCTGCGAAACATTTGATGGAACAACGATCACGTGATCTGCCATCCCGGCGATTTTGCCGCCGCTCTTGCCGAGAAGCGCCACCGTTTGGATATTTTTTTCTTTTGCCCCCAGAATAGCCTGGGCAACATTTTCCGAATTCCCGCTCGTGCTCATGCAAACCAGAACATCGCCGGACTTTCCGAGCGCTTGCACTTGTTTTCGGAAAACAACATCATAAGAATAATCATTGCCAATTGCCGTAAGAATCGATGTATCTGTGGTTAAGGCAATGGCCGGAAGCGGATCGCGGTCTTTGACCAGTCGGCCGACCATTTCCGCTGCAAAGTGCTGGGAATCCGCAGCACTTCCTCCGTTTCCACAGATCAGCAGTTTGCCGCTGTTTTTGTAGCAAGAAATCATGAGATCGACGGTTTTTAATATCGTTTCGGAATAGCGGTCACGAATCATTTCTTTAATCCGGGCACTTTCATTCAGTTGATCGTGAATATTTTGTAATTGGTCTTGCAAAAAAGCTCCTGTCCTTTTAATTGATTTTGTTAATAAAGTTACTGATTTTTTCTCGAAAAGAAAGCGGCTGGGAGTTGATCATTTGAAAATTTCCGGCCGGAATATCTTCCGCATTGATCATTTTAACCTGATTTTCATAAAAAAGTTTCCTGGCCCTTTCATCCCCCCATTTTTCTTTGACGATCTCGAAAGTTTTGCGAAGCAGCAACGGCCTTGTATTTAAATCGTGGCCATCGCTGGCAATAAAATGAACGAGGTTTGCGTCCATCAACTGCACGGCTGCTGTTTGCACTCTGCTGCCAAAAACTCCATACAAACTTCCGGCATTGACTTGTAAAAGCGCCCCTCGCTCCACAAACTCACAAGCCTTCTGCGGAGCGTTGATAATGCTGACATTTCTTTCAGGATGGGCAATGATGGGGATTTTGTCTGTGAGCAGATAATCGAAAAACTTTTGCGCAACAAAATCCGGTATCATGCTCATGGAAAATTCCGCTAAAAAGTAACGGCCATTTTGCGCCAGCGTACAAATCTTCCGGTCAAGCATCATGTCCGGTTGAATATAGAGTTCCGCGCCAAGATGAATTTTTATTGGAATCTCTGCTTCCTTTGCCCGGCGTTTCAACTCCTCGTAAAGCGAGATCAACTCATCTTCTCTTTTAAGATCGTTGCCGGATAGAATGTGCGGCGTGCAGATGACTTGTTCAATGCCGTCATCCATTCCCTGTCGCAGCATCTCCAGAGACATTTCCCAATCTTCGGCGCCGTCGTCCCAATGAGCAATGAGGTGATTATGTATATCAATGAATTTCATATAGAAAACCAAAATCTTTATTTATGGCCAATGTGAACAGCATTAGAAAACGCCCGTAACAACCCGAGGTCATGGTTTCGTTCCAGCACATTTCCGGTTACAACAAAACTTGCCCCCGACTCGACTTTGCTTCTTGCTTCATCCGGAGTGCGAATGCCGCCGCCGACGATCATCGGGATGGAAATATAGTTTGCCAGCGCTTCGATCAGCGATTCCGGCACAGATTGTTTGGCACCGCTGCCCGCTTCCAAATATACCATTTTCATGCCCAAATACTCGGCAGCAAGCGCATGCGCCATGGTGATGTCCGGTTTTTCACGCGGGAAAGGACGCGTATCGCTGAGGTACTGAGCAGAAGTCACATTTCCCGATTCGATAAAGAGATAGGCGGTCGAAATGGGCTCCAACTCCATTGCCTTGAGCACCGGCGCTGCGATGACCTGATCGCCAATAATGTTATTGGGATTTCGGCTGCTGATGAGGGAGAGAAATAAAATCGCATCGGCGTATTGTGAAATTTGCCGTGTGCTGCCGGGAAAGATAATGACCGGAATGTCGCACTCGGTTTTGATGGATTTTATTAAATCTTCAAAAACGGGGCCGAACAAAAGACTTCCGCCGACGAGCAAGGCGTCCACGTCTGCTTTAACACATTTATGCGCCAGGTCGATGGCCTCGTTGATTTCCTGTTTATCAGGGTCGATAAGGACAAAATAACCAGCTCCTTTTTGTGCTTTCGTTTTGAGAAGCGAATCAAAGA
>JAADGR010000498.1 GCA_013152225.1 Calditrichota bacterium | reverse complement strand
AAGCCGCCCGAGCTTTTTTAAAATTCTTCAGGTGTTGAAAAGACAATCCAAGATGAAAATGATAAATTGCTTTTTCCGGCTGCAAGGAAACAGCCTGGGAGAGTTGAGAGATAATCGTGCTTAATATATTTTCCGAGGGAAAATTGGGATCATGGTAAAGAGAAATCCCGTTTCGAAAATATGCCTCGGCAAGAAAAGGAAGCAGATCTTTTGGTCTGGCTTGGCCCGGGATTTTCATCCATTCTCTGAGCGCAGCCTTTATGTCCCCTTGAAAAAAGAATTTCTTTCCATCCTGATAGAAGAGTAAATTCTTTCCCTGCAAAATTTTGGCAGCAGGTGAACTTTGCGGAGCCTTGTTCACCGGTTTTATTTTAAACTTTTTCTTCTTTCGGCTCATTTTCCAGATTACCAATATGAAACGATTTTTAGAAAATATACAAAATAATTGGTAATCTATCAAATAAAGATTTACTATTTTTACAACTATAAACAAAAAGGCATGAACTGCACCAGCCCATGCCTTTTAAATAAAAGCGAATGATACTATTTTACTTTACCAGCAGCATTTTCTTAATCGCCACATAATCCCCGGCTCGCATCCTATAGATATAAATTCCTGCGGGAACGATTTTACCGTTATTGTCGGTGCCGTTCCAGCTAATGGAATAATTACCGGCAGGTTTTTTTTCGTTGACAAGCTGCTGAATTTCCTGTCCAACGGAATTGTAAATACTGATCTCTACATTTTCGCCTTTTGGCAATTGATATTTAATCAATGTCGTAGGATTAAATGGATTCGGATAGTTTTGCAAAAGATCAAACTTGGCCGGAATTTCTTCGATGCGGAGGCCGTTTTGTACTGCCGTCGTTGTTGCTTCCAGATAAGGCATAAGACTTTCAAAAGAATGCGCTGCAGCCATTGCAGTAAAGTTCAAACGAAGCGCAGGATTAGAGCCTTTTGTTCCAATAACCTTAAAAGCGACGTTGAGAATTTCTACCCGGCCTTCAGCACCTTGTGGATTCGCGGCAGCAAAAATGATTTTGCCAGCTTTTGCGTTTTTTGCATTGACAACCGGCGCCGAAAAACCTTTGGAAGTTCCCGGTCTGTAGCTGACGAATTGCAGCACATCAGGATTCCATGTTAATGACGCTGTGTAGCTGCCAAGCGCATCAGGCAAAGTGGAAAGATCCACCTCAACGGGCACAGTAATTTGCTGGCCGGTTGAAATATTGGTCTCTTTTGGTAAAGCAGTCGCTCTGATCGTAGCAAAAGCCGAGCTGCCTACAAGCAGAAAAATACTTAAAAACGAAAACAGGAAAAGAGTTGTTTTTTTCATAACAGTTTCTCCATTTATCTAAAGTTTAAATTATTTACTATGGATTACAGCCGGCACACGGTGTTACACTTCCGGGACAGCCAGGCTGCCCGACCGGATAAGAAACCGACATGCCGACATCATAAGATAAAATGATCAGGGCATCGGTAGAATTTACCAAACCATCACTATTAACATCACCGCAGTTCATCGGGCAATATTGGGAAACATCCTGCCCGACATCGCAGGATAAAATAATCAAAGCATCGGTAGAATTGGCGGCATCGTCTGCATTTACATCTCCCAAGATGCCGCATGTAACCGAAATATAATCTGTTTTGGTGTTGCTGTTGCTGCCGCAGTCGTTGGAAACATCGAGAGTCACACTAAAATTGCCGCCATTGTTATAGGTTACGGAATGCGGACCCTGTCCCGTTGCCGAGGCCGGATCGCCGCCGGGGAAGCTCCAACTCCAGGTGGTCGGGTTTCCTGTCGAAGCATCCGTATAACTAACAACAAGTGGACAACTGCCGCTGGTCTGGTCGGCGTTAAAATCAGCCACGGGCGCTTCGCTGACCGTGATATAGTCTGTTTTTGTTGCTGTGTCAGAACCTCCCGGACCGGTAACCGTCAGCGCGACGGTAAAAGTACCGGCAGTGGTGTATTCGTGTGATGGATTCTGTTCTGTGGAAGATCCACCATCGCCAAAAGCCCATGAATAGGACGTAATATCACCGGTAGATTGGTCGGTAAAACTGACTGTAAGGGGCACGCAACCGGAAAGAGGTGAGGCGGAAAAATCTGCCACAGGAGCCGCTGTTCCGCTGTACACGGCATTGTACGCGTTGACACGTCCGGCGCCCATTTTACCCTTGTGCGCTGAATTCAAATTATCTTCAATATTATCTGCCGTGTCGTACAATCTTTGTTTCACTTGCTCGGCAGTCCAGTCGGGATGAAGCGACCAGACCAATGCACCAACAGACGCGCAAATGGGCGTGGCCATCGACGTCCCGTCCATGGACTGAATATAATCATTTGCAGGGTCATCATGATTGTGCGCTGTGCTCCAGATTCCCGTACCGGGCGCTGAAATATCAACCCAGGTCCCATAAGTGGTAAAATCAGCGGCATTGTCTGTACTGTCTGTTGCCGCAACGCTAATGATATCACCGCGATCGTCGAAATAGCTGGAATTTTCATTATTGTCATTTCCGGCTGCGTGAAAAACGAGACCACCATGCGCCATAAAATAATCCAATGCATCGGCAACGCCGCCATCGTTGGAAGTGCCCCAACTGCAGGAGGCAATACGCGCGCCGTTATCTGCGGCATAGTAAAAAGCTTCCGCGACCCAGTCCATCTGCACAACGCCGAGTTCAAAAATGACAACTTGTTCCGAATAGCCGATACGTAATGCCATCACTTTAACGCCATTGCCCGTTGTACTTGGTGAGCCGTTACCCCAGCCCCCACTGACGGAATTAAGTCCACTGCCGTTATTATTCAGCGCTCCCACGTTTCCTGCGCAATGGGTGCCATGACCGTTAAAGTCCCGTGGATCGTTATCCGGAACATCACCATCTTCACCGCTATAAACACTGCTGGCATTGTCAACAAAGTCCCAGCCAACCCAGTCATCGATATAACCATTGCCATCATCATCAACGCCGGCAGCGCCGTTTTTTTCAGTCCAATTGATCCACATATTGCCGTTGGTATTTTCAGGATGATCGTAGGAAGCATCCGCACCACCGAGGTCTTTGTGAAAATAGCGCACACCGGTGTCCATCAAAGCGACAATAATCTGATCATTGCCTGTTTCGACATCCCACGCTTCAGGGGCATCGACATCATGATCATCAGCTCGATTCAGATGCCATTGTTTACCAAATTGAGGGTCGTTTGGCATTCCATAGACGCTGTGCCTGCCAATTGGTTGAGCATCAAGGACAATTTTCAAGGCCTTGTATGCCTGGACGACCGACTGAACATCTACCGAGTCGGCAAAGCGAATTTTATAAAAACCGGAAAGATCAAAAAATTTGCCGTTAACATATTTCGGTACGGCACCACGAAATTGTTTGCGGATAAAATCGGCTTTAAATTGCTCGCCGAGTCCATCAATCGCTTGCACACCTGTTCGACCATTTTGAAGCATCGAACGATTAAATTGGCTGACGATATCACTGTTAAATTTTACAACAATCTGATTGTTAACATAGCCTAGAAAAGAAGGAACTTGTTTTCTCTCCCCTTTCATTATTTTCATGCTCTGCGCCATAGAAATTGAGACTGAGAACAAAAGAAGTAGTATCAGTAGTTTTTTCATAGTCACTCCGGTAAAAAGCCATTGTCATCATCGAGAAATTAGTTTTTCGCTCACTACCAAACAGATTAGTTTTTTTGTTTATCTCCAACTCATGGATTGCATCCGGCGCACGCCGTTACGTTAACCGGACATCCTTCTTCACCGACCGGAAAAGACACTTCCATCTGCACGTCATAAGACAAGATGATTAAAGCATCTGTAGAATTTACCAGGCCATCTTCATTTGCATCGCCACAGTTCATGGGACAAAACTGTGTTACATCCAGGCCAACATCACAGGAAAGAATAATCAACGCATCCGTAGAATTGGCCAAGGCATCATCGTTCACATCGCCGAGAATTCCGTGAAAAGGAATCGTAAAAACAGCATCGCTTTGATCACACGGGTCATCATCCACATCACACACGCGAACAAGAGCATTCTCGGAAGGAGTGTCCGGAATTGTCCAGGAATAGCTACCGTTATCCACAGTGCTGTTGATAATGCTCATCCATGTCGAACCACTATTTGTAGAGTAATCAATTTTTACATTGCCGCTGTTACCGCTCGATTCCCACGTTATTTGCTGAACGCTGCCGACAAGCCAGCTTTCACCACCGTTCGGAGCCGTAACTGTTAACGAAGCCTGTGACGGTTCCGCCAGCGGGGATTCCCACATTCCCCGACCATGTGTCGCAGCACGAATGAGACGAGAACTTGCCTGGATGTCCAATTCATCAACCACAACATTGGGAAGTCCAGAATTCCATTCTTCCCAGGAAGCACCACCATCAGAAGAAATATAAGCTCCCAGGTCTGTCCCGACATAAATATAGTCGGAATGATCAGGATCGATGACAATTGAATTGCATGGGATATTGGGAAAATTATTCGTAATATTTTGCCAGGCATCCCCCCCATTTATGCTTTTGAAAACATGATTGCCATCACTCCAATTTGAACTGACAACATAAACAAGCTGCGCATTCGTCGGATCCACAGCAATACTACTCAAAGAAGCACTCTCGAGCCCTGTCGTGATATTTGTCCAACTGTTTCCGCCATCGGTCGTGCGGTACATGGCATAACTTCCGGCGACATAAATTGTAGATACATCGCTAGGGGCAACACGAATAGAGCGACTTAAACTTTCAGTAGCATCAAATAACAAAACCCAACTTGATCCCCCTGAATGTGTTATAAACAGATTATAATCAGAAATCGTATATAATACACTGGGATCGACAGGTTCCATTTCTACAGGCGTTACCCAGGGGCCGTCGCCTAATCCATTATTAATAGCAAACCATGAATTCCCGCCATTTATGGATTTCATGTGATATCCATTTTGGTATTCACCATATACAATCTGCGAATTTGTGTGATCAACGGTCGCCTCGCCGCCGTCGCCACCTAAAACATGGTCCCATGTAAAAGAGCCGGTGTAGCGGTTTGTACCATTGTCCTGGGTACCACTAAAAGCTATTGCAGCATTATTTGCATCGCTACCCATTGCATAAAATTGCAAGGTTGCCAGGCCGTCATTAATGTCATCCCAGGAATTACCGCCATCGCCGGTTTTATACATTCCACCGTCATTGCCCGCGTAAAGTATATTTGAATCTGTCGGATGAATTGCAATAGCATGTTGGTCCACGTGGATGCCATTGGTGATGGTTGACCAATTGACACCGCCATCAGTTGATTTGAATAGATTAACGCCACCTGAATAAACGACATTGGGATTACCCGGATCAACAGCAATGACATTGTCATACCACCCCTGGGTGTTGTAAAAATTCGGACTATTTGCCGTTTGCACCCAACTATTTCCTCCGTCCGTGGTTTTATATACGCCGTAAAGTGCGGCCGAGTTATAATCGAAACTGCCGCTTAATCCCATGTACAGAACAGAGGGATTGGATTCGCAAATCGTCAAGCTCGCCCGCCCCATATCCGTGGCTGTGGCAGGAAGGCCGTTGGTTAATCTTGTCCATGTAACGCCATTATCAGTCGATTTATAAATACCATTATTCGGATCTCCCCAGGGATAACCCAAAGTAACATAGACATTCTGCGGGTTTACCGGATCGATAACCACAACTTTGGCATCTTCGTGTCCCGATGCGAACGACAGTGTATTCGTCCAGGAAACGCCGGCATCACTCGTTCGATACACACCATTCCGGGTTGCTGCAATTAAGACATCAGGATTCGTCGGATCCATGACCATCTCGTTCACAGCAGCATTATCCGAAATATCCCAAGACAGACCGGTCAGGTTCCACGTTACACCACCATCCACTGACTTGAGTACACCGACACCATAAACAGCATCAGCATTGAAAGAGCCTTCTCCTGTGCCGATATAAATAATGTCCGAGTTGGTATTATGCGTTACAACACAGCCAATTGCCAGTGTCGGCAACTGGTCATCCATGGCAGTCCATGTCGTGCCGCCATCCGGCGAACGCCAGATACCGCCGGAGGCAGAGCCGGCCCAAACGACATTGGCGTTATTAGGATCGAAGGCGATATCCAGCATTCGGCCAGCCATGTTATACGGGCCCATGGGAGTCCATGCTGCAGATGCAGCCTGAGCCACCACGCTTCCACGACTGGACAGCACATCCTGAAAAACATTCCAGCGTGCACCGGCCGGATATTCCCCGTCTTTTGTCAGACGTTGCGTCACAAACCATTCCCACCTGCGAAAAGGCTTAATGCCGTTTCCTTTTTGGGCTCTCTCAACTTTTGTTTTTTTTGAAAAAAAATCATTGTATTTTTTAATGATTGGCCGCATGTTTACCATTTTCACAGGACGCTTTTGATTTTGAGCCAAAAGCGGCCATGTGATCATGCAAACAAAAGCAAAAATAAGTGCTTTTCTCATTTTCCCCCAGTCTTTCCTTTTTTGACTAAAATAGCATGGTTTTTATCCGCCGTCTTTAGGGTTAAAACCGGCAAAAGGTCCTTAAACGTTCGCGCTGCTGCCATGGCTGAAAAATGCAAATCCATAACAATTTTTGATCCCGCTTTTCCGATAACACGAAATTTCACATTCAGTATTTTCACTTTTCCAGAAGCACCTCGTGGATTTGCCGCAGCGAAAAGGAGTTTTCCCTGCCCGACGTGCTGATTATTGACCATCGGTGTGCTGAATCCGAAATCATTAAGCGAAGAGTGTTCTTCATATTTCAGTATGGACGGGTCCCATGTCAAATTGCCGGTAAAGCTGCCGAGCAATTCAGAAGTGCCGGACATATCAATGCTGACAGGTACAACAATCTCCTGTCCCGAAACAACGTTTTCCTTTTCGGGAAACGCGCTTGCTATAACGCCTGCTTGTGCAATAGCCTGATGTACAAACAAAATAATCGCAATAGTTGCCAAACTGACTGTTGCTTTTTTCATCTTTTGTATCCTCTTCATTTATGGATTGCATCCTGCACATGGTGTAACACCGGTCGGACATCCTGGTTGTCCCACAGGATAGGACACTTCCATCCCAACATCGTAAGAAAGAATAATCAATGCATCCGTCGAATTAACAAGCCCATCTGAATTGACATCGCCGCAGTCCATCGGACAATACTGGGTTACATCGAGTCCAACATC
>JAADGR010000418.1 GCA_013152225.1 Calditrichota bacterium | reverse complement strand
GGTTTCGCCCGTCCGAATTGCCGTTGAACAGATCAAAATCGCCGTCATTGTCAATATCGACAAAAACAATACCGCGGCTTTGTCCGGGATCGTCGATATGAAAATCCTGCGCCTGTTCGATAAACGGCATATTTTGCTGATTGATGTAAAAGCCTTCCCGCGGGAAGGGGGCGTCCGGCGCCGTCCTGCTGATGTAAATGTCGTCCAGGCCATCACCGGTAATGTCCGCGACGGCGATGCCCTGGGAACTGAAATCTGCGTCAAAGCCGGCAACATCGGCATCCCAGGTAATGTTGGAAAACCAGTTTTGCTGCCCGGTCAGTTGTTCGACAAAAGTATCATAATAAGTATCAGCCATCAAATTGTGCCCGGCTGTATTCGGGTGAAGCGTATCCTCCATGAGGGATTTGTAATAGGTCGCGCGGAAATCCGGATATTGTTCGAACGCAGTGAACTGGTCGCACAAAACCACCGGCTCCGGCTGCCCGGTGATGACGCCGTTCTGAAAATCCCGCACCATGCGCGCCACTTCCTTGTCAAAGGCGGCAACAAGACTGTCCTGGTATTTTATCGGAATGATCAGGCTGACGATGATTTTTTCAAGCTCCGTGCCGTTTTCGCCATTGTGCCATTTCAGTAAATAATTCACAAGGGTTTCCATTCGTCCGGCGTGTGTGTCCTGGGTCTCCCCGTCAATCGCATACGGCGCGACCGGATGTTCCGCTTCACTGTTGAGATCGTTGGTGCCGAGATGGATGGCAACAATCTGCGGACGATAGTTGTTCATTGGCCCGGTCACGTCCAGTCTGGCGTTTCCGGCGGGAAAGAGTCCGCGCGGGTAAAAGTCGTTAATCTTTCGTCCGCTCTGAAAATGTCCCTCATAAGGCGGATCGCCATAGTCACCGACAAAATCAATATCGTAGCCGTTTTGCTTCAGCAAATCGTACAACCGTTTGCGATAACCGATGCTGTCTTCCGCAAATTTTCCAAAAGTGATGGAATCGCCGAGAAGCATAATGTCCGTTGCATTGCTCAAAACGATTTTATACAATTCCACCGATTGCACGGGGCTCGCATCGGATTGTGTGTTTTCCGCAAGGATACGAACGCTTTGGGTCTGCCTGCCCGGGAAGAAAAGTTCCAGCGTTTTTTCATTTTGAAACGACCCTTTGGCCACGGTCTCAAATATGCCGTTATGCTCGTTCTCGATTTGTACAAGAACATGCAAACCGGACTGTGGAATCGGCGCGCCGGCGCGCAGCGTCAGTCGAACCTTTCCTAAAAGTGTCCGCCCGGATTCAGGAGCAATATTTATTTCCTGATTGTAATTTATGTTTGCACCTGATTCAGTTTGACTTGCAGTATTTCCCGGTTTTGCGACGATTGGCCGTGAAGCAGGTATTTTTTGATATTTTATTCCGGATTCTTTACGCGGCGGAGGATCATTGAGGTTGGGGTCGAGTCCGCGTTGTGCACTCTCTGTGGCTGATAAATGAGTGTCCTCTCTCGCGGCAGAGGCTTTTGCAGTCGGATGAAAAACGCCAAGGCAAAAGAAAAGCAGCAGCAATGATGTTGAAATATTTCTCTTCAAAAAAGACTCCCTTGTTGAAATGCGAGAAGCTTGTCCATTCGACAATTTATTTCTGGTTTACACTTTCCGGTTAAACGAGCGGGCGAATTCGGACAACACGAAAGAAGCTGTATGTTTTTTTAAATACCAAAAATTGATGCGGATGCGTATTGAAAATTGGGGGAAATAGGTGAAAGAGGAAAATGTTTGAAAAGGGAGAGTCTTCTGCCGGGCACCTTTTATTTTTTCATATATTTTGAAAAATGGTCGACAGGAAACGGCAACGAGATATCTTTACAAAAAGTGAAGCGAAAACGGTAGAATGGATTTTACGAATCGGCGTTTTTGCTACATTTCTGGGGCACGCCCGCATTTCGTTCGTTTTTTTTAAAATTTCCCTACTCGATTTGTTATAGAACTTGATAATCTTAAAATCCTGCTTTTACACTTCTTTTACACTTCTTTTAAAATAATTGTTGTATATTACTTTCACTAATTTGAGAACGATAACTTGAAACGTCGCGAAACGAATAAAATTCATACGGAGAAAATATTTTGAAGAATTTCGAAAAAATGCCTTCGCTTGAAATTGGAAATTTAAAGATCAAGCTGCCCATCATTCAGGGCGGCATGGGAGTTGGCATCTCGTTGTCCGGTTTGGCATCTGCCGTCGCCAATCAGGGCGGCGTCGGAGTCATTGCTTCGGTTGGGATTTCAATGATCAGACCCGACGTGCAGACATCATATCGAAAAGCAAATATAATCGGGCTTGTTGACGAGATCAGGAAGGCCAAAAGCCAGACGGACGGCGTCATCGGCGTCAATATTATGGTAGCATTAACAGACTTTGAAAATTTATTATTGACCTCCGTGGATGAAGGCGCCGACCTTGTTTTGCTGGGCGCCGGGCTTCCTCTCAAGGTTCCGAAACTGCTTACACCGGAGCGGATGCGGGAAGGGAAGACAAAAACAATTCCTATCGTCTCCTCGGCGCGCGCGACAGAACTCATTTTTAAATCATGGGCGAAACATGACTGCTCGCCGGATGCAATCGTCGTTGAAGGCCCAATGGCCGGCGGTCATTTGGGATTCAAGAAAATGCAACTGGGCGACCCGAATTATAAATTAGAAAACTTGATTCCCGACGTCGTCGAGATCGTCGAGCCGTGGCAGCAACGCTTTGGCAAAAGCATTCCGGTCATTGCTGCGGGCGGCGTTTACACCGGGGCGGACATCCTGAAATATCTGCAACTCGGCGCCCGGGGTGTTCAGATGGCGACTCGTTTTGTGCCGACGTTTGAATGCGACGCGGATGTTGCATTCAAGCAGGCCTTTGTCGATGCGAAAAAGGACGATATGGCAATTATTCAGAGTCCGGTCGGCTTGCCGGGCCGCGCGATAAGAAATTCCTTTTTAAATGAAGTAGAGGCCGGTGAGAAAAAGCCTTTCAAATGCCCATACAAGTGCCTGAGAACATGCGATTACAAAACCGCACCTTACTGCATTGCCCAGGCCCTGGGAAACGCACAGCAAGGCCGGCTTGAGGATGGTTTTGTTTTTGCCGGCGCCAATGCCTGGCGGACGACGGAGATTACATCGGCGAAGAGTGTCTTTGACGCTCTTGCCGAGGAATACGCATTAGCGCGTCTGTTGGAGAGCAAGCAACAGGCGGCGTCTGAAGAATTGCTCCAGGCCTGCGCTTAGAATTGTTTCACGATGCACTGCCTGGCGACATTTTCCTGCCGCCCGCAACTCCATATCGTTCACTCTACTTTAATATATTTTAAACGTCCTGATCGCCCCGGGATGCATTCCCGGGGCGGCTTTTAAAAGTAACGTTGCCTACGCTTTCTATCCCATAAATCTGTTTAAAGAATCATATCCTCCCGGAAGAGTATTCCCAAAATGTCATTGCGAGCGAAGCGAAGCAATCTGGATGTCGGCTAAAGTGCAGTTTTTTAAAGATCGCTTTCCCGATAATTCGGGATAAACTCTCGCTCCGCTCCTCGCGATGACATGCTTTTCGACTTTTTACGAATTACTCATGAAAACAAGCCACAGATAAACCGATTCTCATTGCAAACTCTTGCCTGGCGATATGATTTGTATGTTGTCAATTAAATTGGATAAATATGTAAAATTTTATTATCTTAAATGCCGACTTGGATAGAGCGGCGGCGGCAGCAAGAGCTTGAGCCTCTCCTGGCAGGGCCCGGGCTTTAAACGGCAACCTCTGTCGCCGGATAGTATATTTATCGCACACCCACAAGATGTACAACAAATAAATAATCCAAAATATGAGGAACAAATGCGAAATTACCGTGTAGAGTTCGTTCCTATTTTCATTTTGATTTGTGTAATAGGATTTGCATCCGTTGTCTTGGCTGGGGGAGCTATGCGCCCCACTACCCTCATGCTTATCCCGCCCTCGCCGGTGAGCGACAAGATTACCGCTTCCATCCGCGGTGCCGTATGGAACCGCACGGATGCCGAAAAAACGTATCAAGCGGTGGTTCCTGCGCATTCGGCCCGGGGCATCTGTTTTGACTGGCCGACCAAAGGGCACGCCGGTCAACACGAGATTATTTTTACACTCAGGAATGATGATGTCCATCGTATGCTTCAGCCGCTGAAGGTCATCGCTTCCGATACACGTTCCATCGATCTCATCAACGACACTTCCATTCCGTTGTACAAAGACCCGGCGCAGCCCGTTGAAAAGCGGGTCGATGACCTGCTTCGCCGAATGACCCTGCAAGAAAAAGTTGATCTTGTCGGTGGCACAGGCTTTCAGACCAAAGAAAACACCCGTTTGGGCATACCGGCGATACTCATGACGGACGGGCCGCTGGGGCCGAACGTTAACGGTCCCTCGACCAATTATTCGGCCACGATCAATATGGCGGCGACGTTTGATACCGACCTCATACGACGGGTGGCGGAAAACCTTGGCGAAGAAACCCGCATCAAAGGAAGGAATATGCTGCTGGCGCCGATGATCAATATTATTCGCACCCCATTCGGCGGTCGGGCATTTGAGCTTTTCAGCGAGGATCCGTATCTGACGTCACGCATGGCTGTCGCGTATGTGAAAGGCGTACAGAGCAAGCGGGTGATTACCTGTACAAAAGTTATGACCGCCAACAATCAGGAATGGAACCGTTTTGACGTGAACGTTAAAGTCGGTGAACGGGCGCTGCGAGAGATTTACCTGCCGGCCATAAAAGCTGCGGTTCAGGAGGCCGATACATGGTCGATTATGGCGGCTTATAACAAAGTGAATGGAGAGTGGTGCTGCGAGAATAAATATTTGCTCACGGATATTTTAAAAAAGGAATGGGGCTTTACCGGTTTTGTGGTCACCGACTGGGGCGGCGCTCGTTCCACCGTTAAAATGGCTAATTCCGGTCTGGATCTGGAAATGCCCACAGATAAATATTATGGAGAAAAGCTTTTAAAAGCGATTCAAAACGGACAGGTAAAGGAATCGACGCTGGACGACAAAGTAGGCCGTTTGCTTCGTGTCATGTTCAAAGCCGGACTCTTTGACGAATCGAGCGGGAATTATGGAGGCGTCTCTGATACGCCGGAGCGACGGGCGCTGGCTCTGGAGACGGCGCAAAAGAGTATCGTCCTGTTAAAGAACGAAAGTCATTTTTTACCGCTGCACCGGGATAAAATCAAATCCATCGCTGTCATCGGTCCAAACGGCGATGTGGCACGGATGAAAGGCGCCGGCAGCGGCGCCCTGGATGGCCATTACGGCGTTTCGCCTTTACAGGGCATCCGGGAAAAAGTGGGATCCAAGGTTACCGTACGATTTGAAAGAGGATTCCAGAAAGAGAGGCTAGAGTTGCCTGTTGCTCCCGAAGATGATTACGTGTTGCCGGACGGCCGTCCCGGTATTTACGCCGAATATTTCAACAATCGCGATCTTGAAGGCGAGCCGGTGCTCACGCGGATTGAAAAGGCAGTCAATTTCGACTGGGGCTATGGCGGCGGCAGGGACGATGGCTGGGGTGTTGGCCGGGATCGTAATGCAGTACCTCCGGGATCGCCACAACCGGGCGTGATCAATCTCGACAAATGGTCGGCCCGTTGGACCGGCAAACTGAAATCCCCCGGCAATGGTTGGTATGATATCGGTGTGCAATCGGATAATGGCGTGCGTCTGTATCTCGACGGCAGGAAAATTCTCGATTACTGGATTGATTCCAAACCCGGAAAATTTAAAATTGTCCCCTATAAATTCCAAGCCGGACGGCTCTATGATTTGAAAATTGAATTTTATGAAAATATCGGCAGTTCTCTTTGCAAATTCGGTTTTGCACCGCGAGACACAAGTGAAAATTTGCAAAATGCAGTTCAGTTGGCAAAAGAATCCGACATTGTCGTTCTATGCGTCGGGTTGAACGAGGGCATGGAGGGTGAAGCCATTGACCGCGACCAATTGGAGTTGCCGGAAAATCAACTGAAATTAATCGATCAGGTGACGGACGCCAACAAAAACACGGTGGTCGTTTTAAACAACGGCACGCCCATCCTGATGAATGGATGGATCGTCAAAGTCCCCGCTCTCATCGAAGCCTTTTATCCCGGGCAGGAAGGCGGCCACGCCCTGGCCGATATTCTTTTCGGCGATGTCAATCCCTCCGGTAAACTGCCGCTCACCTTTCCGAAGCGCTGGCAGGATTCCCCTGCCTACGGAACCTATCCCGGCACGAAAGAACTCGCCGACTATCGGGAAGGCATTTACGTTGGTTACCGCTATTTCGACAAACAGAACATCGAGCCGCTGTTTCCGTTTGGTCACGGCCTTTCTTACACGACTTTTGAATACAGCGATTTGCGCATCAGCCCGCCCCGGGTAACGGCTGACGATACAGTCAGGGTGCAGCTTGCGGTTAAAAATACCGGCGACATGGCCGGCGATGAAGTGGTGCAGCTTTATGTGCAGGATATGAAAGCAAGCGTGGATCGCGAAGTGAAAGCGCTGAAAGGGATGACTCGTGTAAGCTTAAAGCCGGGTGAGACGAAAGCGGTTACATTCAAATTGGATAAAAGCCATCTTTCATTTTATGATGTGAAAACCAGGCGATGGATTGCCGAGCCGGGGGAGTTTAAAGTTTTGTGTGGAAGTTCTTCGCGGGACATTCGTTCAGAGGGTCATTTCTTAATGAAAGATCAATAAAGTGTATTTTATTCTTTCGTCCCCGGCTCGATCTGAGGATGCGGTGGCGAATCGTGAAGCACTTGATTATGATCGCCAATTTCATTATGTTTCAATCGATAAAGAAAAAAAGGGCACTGTGCCGCAAAACATTCCCGGCTTGCTCGAATTGACGGGCGCTATTATTTCGCCAGCCCGCAATTCGAACGAACGGACATTCACCTCGACAATGGGAAGACATTTACCGTGCTGGCAAAACATGCCTCGGTGGAGAATATTTACATTCAATCCGCCCGCCTGAATGGTCGCCCTCTCGATCATCCGTATATCACTTTTGATGATATTCAGGCCGGAGGTGTGCTTTTGTTTGAAATGACGAATGATCCGAAATGGCTTGTTTTATATGTGCGATGAATAATGGCTATACTCAATAAAATTTTAGGATATAAAATGAGAAAAGATTGGATTCAACCAAAGGAAAATGACAAAACAGATTGTCATTTGCAGCAAATTGGAATGGGTACATTAATATGTA
>JAADGR010000173.1 GCA_013152225.1 Calditrichota bacterium | reverse complement strand
GAATTGATTTCCTGTAACATTTCGCGTCGTTGCAAAAGCAATCCTTTGGCTCTGATGAAAATTCGCATATTATAGTTTTTTGAAATAGTTTTGCCTGCCCTGGATAATCTGAATGGTTGCATGCCGAGTCGCACAAAACCTGTTAATGTAATTAATAGCTTGCAATTTATGAAATCATATTTTACATTTAGACGTCTAATTGTAAAATAGGGATTCAGTATGATAACAAGACCATTTTGGATTGAAAAAATTCAACGCGCCTGGAAGAAGCGTTCTATTGTCTGGCTCTCCGGTGTTCGCCGGGTGGGGAAAACCACTCTGACGCAAATGTTCAAAGACGCTGTTTATCTCAATTGTGATTTGCCTTCTGTCGTGCGAAGGCTGGTGGACCCGGAGATGTTTTACGATAGCTTTGCCCCACAAACGATAATCGTTTTTGATGAGGTGCATCGAATTGAAGATCCGAGCAGACTGTTAAAAATCGCCGCTGATGCCTACCCGCATTTAAAAATCCTGGCAACAGGGTCGTCCACTTTAGCGGCGACAAAGAAATTTCGTGATAGTTTGACCGGGCGAAAATATCAAATTCATCTGACGCCGGTTTTATGGAGTGAATGCACTGATATTTTTAAAATAGCCAATTTAGATCGTCGCTTATTGCATGGCGGACTGCCGGAGGCATTACTCTCGGAGGAGAATGAAGTTTCTTTTTTTTCCGAATGGATCGACAGTTTTTATGCAAGAGATATTCAGGAATTGTTTAGAGTTAGAAATCGTGTAGGCTTTATTAAATTGCTGCATCTTTTGCTCAGACAAAGCGGCGGACTCGTCGATTTTTCTCATTTGGCCAAATTGAGCGATATGAGCCGCCCAACTGTGAAGGCACATATCGAAGCCATGAGTATTGCACATGCAATTTTTTTGCTGCCGCCTTTTCACGGTGGTGGTCGTCGGGAGATTACGCAGCGTTCTAAATGTTATGGATTCGATACCGGATTTGTTGCTTTTGTTAAAGGATGGGAGAGCATCAGGGAAGATGATCGTGGTTTGTTGTGGGAGCATTTGGTGCTGGATACTTTGCGCACTTTTTCTGAATCGAAGATTTACTATTGGCGGGATAAATCCGGACGCGAAATTGACTTTGTCATAAGGTCTGCAGGAAGCAAGGTTCATACTCTCGAATGCAAGATCAACCCTGACTATTTTGATGCAAAATCTCTTTATGCATTTCGTGCTCTCTATCCTGAAGGTGAGAATTTTGTTATTTGTCCCGGCATCAAGGAGCCTTTTGAAAAACGATTCGACAAAGGCATTATTCATTATTGTTCTCTGAACAATTTTCCTTATACAATTCTCTGATAAGCTAATGTTGTGTAAACTTTGCGAATGGGCTCTTTTTTATGAGCATGAGGATTCGGGCGTTTGGCTGGCGACGTCCACAGACCATAAAGTCAAAAAGAATCGTCAAGTTTGATCTGAAAAAAGAAAAGAAAGGAAACGATTATGAGATTTAAAAATCTACGAATCATCTTGACACTTTCTGCTCTTTTTGTGTCGGGTCCTTTTTTATTGCTTCGTGCCCGAACTTTTGTCCCTGCGCAAAATTCTTACAACGTGCTTACCTTCGGCGCCAAAGCCGACGGCAAAACAAAGGATACCACTGCGCTACAAAAAGCAATCGACGAATGCCGCCAAAACGGCGGCGGCACCGTTTATTTCCCGGCTGGCGTTTATTTATCAGGCAGTTTGCATCTCAAAAGCAATGTTACGCTTTATCTTGATAATGGGGCGACACTGCTCGCCAGTCCGGATGATGCGGATTTTGATCCTTTTGAAAAACTCGATTTTAAGAATGACGCGGACAAGGAAACGTCCTATTTCCATTTCTCTTTCATTTGGGGAGAGGATGTCGATCACATTGCCATTTTTGGTCAGGGAACAATTGACAGTAACCGCAAAGATCGCAGCGGGCCAAAGACCATCGGCCTCAAACGATGCAGGTATGTAACCATAAAAGACATTACTATCCGCAATGCCGGAAATTATTCTATCAGCATGCTCGGCACAGATGATGTGAACATTGACGGCGTTTCGATTTTTGCTACCTATTGCGACGGCATTGATCCCGATTGCTGCCACAATGTGCGGATTTCGAATTGCTACATCGAATCCTGGGATGATGCGATTTGTCCGAAAACAAGTTACTCCCTGGGCTATCATCGTTCCACCGAAAACCTGACCGTAACAAACTGCATTATCGCCACGAACAGTAATGCTTTCAAGCTCGGCACAGAGTCGGGCGGGGATTTTAAACACATTACGGTGTCGAATTGTGTGATGACCACCTATAAATCAAAAGTGAATTATCGCGAGCCGTCCAAACCGATCTCCGGCATTTCCCTCATCTCTGTGGACGGCGCGCATATTGATGATATTACCATAACCAATATTTCCATGGATAAAGTGCGCTTTCCCATTTTTTTACGCCTTGGCAACCGCGGTCGGGACCAGAAGACGCCTGTCCCGGGTACGTTGAAGAATATAGTAATCAGCAATATCACCGCGTCGGATGCGCTCATCGGCGGGATGATTCTCGGTATGCCGGGTCACCCCATTGAGAACGTGAATTTGCAGAACATAAAAATCTCCTGCAAGGGAGGCGGTACAATAGAGCAGGCTGAAGCGGATATAAAAAAGGCGATGAAAAAATATCCATCGGCTTTTAAATTTCGCGGTGTGCCGACTTTTGGAATTTATACTCGGCATGCCAAAGGTGTTGTTGTGGAAAATTTCCAATTGACTTGTGAAACGCCCGATGCACGCCATGCCCTTGTCTGCAATGATGTTGCCGATTTGACGATTGATGCTTTGAAAATGCCGGTTTCCCCAAATACCGCCTCACAACTTTTTTTTCAGGATGTGCGCAATGCCGATATTCGAAACTGCCGTCCGGGCGCGGGGACAGAACTTTTCCTTGAAGCTGCCGGTAAAAACAGCAATGGAATTATCCTGTTAAACAATGATTTTAGTGGCGTGAAAAAAGTTTTTTTACCGGATAAAGATATCGGTAAAAACAGCGTTAAAAGTGAATTTAATTTCTAATGCTGTTCTAAATACGAACGAAGTACAAAGCCCAGCGAATCGGGGATTCATGTGGCGCGCCCCGAAAAAGAGGAGAGAACTGAGGGGCAGTAGACAGGCGAAACACAAATTATAACTTTGACAGGGCGCCAAGCCGTCACACAATCCTGGGTTGTCGGAGACCCACGCGTTCTTTGCGGGTCAAATATCCCGCGTTCTTTGCGGGAAACCTGGCGAGATGCTATTTTATACATCTGTTCAACAAAATTCTTGCCTCTTAGTCCGCAAATTGCTATGTTTATTATCAGATACTTGAGTCACTTTATGGGCGTTTTACCAATGAAGTGAAATGTATATATTTGGGAAAGGTTTTTTTCCTACACGGGATCAACTATGCGGAATGTGGAAATCCAGTCCCGCCGTCCTTTGGGCAGGCTAATCCCGCTAATGCAGGGCAAGCTGTTGGCGGGCTGGATTAGGGTGCTGAAAGAAGCGAATGTCCGGCTGCAACATTCCCGGCTCTGTAAAGAGGCAGAAAGTCTCAAATCCGGTTCTGAGGGGTTGCGGGCTGGCAACAGCCCTTGGTTACCCGACCAATAAATAAAACAGGAGCTAAAAATGGTACAGATAGCTGAAGTAAAAAAGATAATTGAAGAATTGCCCAAACAAGAATATGTTAATTTGAGGCAGTGGTTTGCTGAAAAGGACTGGGAAATATGGGATAAGCAGATTAAAGAGGACTCCAATTCTGGAAAATTAAACTTTTAAAAGAAAACCCTTATCATCCCTCACTTCATTTTAAAAAAATTGGTTCTTTTTGGTCAGTTCGAATCGGTCTGAACTACAGATCTCTTGCTATTGAAGATGAAGAAGACTTTATTTGGGTGTGGATTGGGAATCATGATGAATATGAAAGCATGTTAAAACGATGAATGAGTAACTCGTAAAGTCCCAATTGCGAGCGAAGCGAAGCAATCTGAATGTCGGCTAAGGTGCTATTTTATAAGGATCGCTTCCCCGATAATTCGGGGTAAACTGTCGCTCCACTCCTCGCGATGACATGCTTTCCGACTTTACGAATTACTCATTCATTATCTCCCCTCTTCTTTCTCCCGGCGTAATCTTTCTTTTCCATCCTCAAACATCGGCTGCGCAAATTCGCTGTTCCAGGTGCGTTGCTCAAAAGTGCGGTTTTCAATGGTTTGCAAAAAGCCTTTGAAATCCTCAAAGTACGAACCGTAAATATGAAAGCTGTCGGCAATATCGGTGTAACGGCCAACGCGGATCGGCTGACCGATTTTTTCGCTGATTCGTTCCGCAATCATCCGCTGCAAATCCGTCAATGCAAAGGCGTTCATATAGGCTGCTTTGTAGGCATCGCGGGAACGCCAGTGGCTGTTCATACTGAGGACGAGATCGCCTTGCTCATTGGGCAGTATTCGGCACCATACACGCTGTAAACAGGGCGGGTCGTAGGTGAGAGGGTCAAGTCCGGCGTGCCAGGTGATGGCCTGCGCGCGACGTGAATGACCGGCGCTTGCCAGTTTTTCAATAATATAATTAATCTGGTCGACCGTCCGGCCTTCGATCTCATAATCAAATAATCTTTTGTGATAGGTGTACGTCCACTTGCCCTCTTCCGGAGCAATCCAGTGATCATGAACTCCATCGACCACTTCCTGCCGGTAAACTTCCAGGTCATCCAGTCCCCCCGGAAAAGCGCGGTGAATTCGCGGTTCGGCAAACGGATCATCCACCGTCCACATCATTGTGCAATCCTTGCTTGGTGGATCGTCGGGTTTGTCGTATTCCGTTTTTATGGGAACACCTTTTTCCCAACATGCTAAAACGGCCTTTTCCCAGGCTTCAGCTAAATTCTTGCCATGAACATAGAGTGTTGGAATGTTTCCGTTCATCGAACAGTCCTCCGGGTTAGAGTAATGAAAAATGAAAAGTGAAAAATTAGGTGTCTCCGGTTGATCGAGCAGCTAAAATCGTCTTGACAATAAATAGCAAAGCTTCGCCTCAAACCGACGAGATATCGGTAGTTTTCAACACATCGATTTGAAAAGCGAACAGATGCTGGAGACACCCCGAAACCAGCTTTAAGTCAAAGGTCGAGCATCGAGTATCCAACAGGCATTAGTGATAGGATAGAACTTTTCGAAATTGGTAATCAATAAAAACTAACGGCACAACCGCTACAATACAATATAAATATTTTTAGTAAAATGCAACAGATCAATGTGATTAAAAATACGTCACACATTTTTCTGAAAAATAAAATCAATTCACTGGATTTTCATCTTCTTTTGTATTAATTTATGTGCCTGAGAAGTCAAAATAATTAGCTTGTAAAAGGAAGCTACCTTTAATCAACCAAAACCAACTCAACTATTTACCAATCTATAAGAGAGGATAATTATGCGGAAACTAATTTTAATCGCTGTTTTGGCTTTGTCGTTTACGTTTTCCTGTACATCAAAAAAGAGTGAGGAAAAAGCGACAACGCAAACACAGGAACCCCAATGGGTTTCGCTTTTCAATGGCCAGAACCTGGACGGCTGGTTTGTGCGCGGTAAAGCAAAATGGGATGTGGAAGACAGCGTTCTCGTTGGCAGAGGCGGCATGGGTCACATTTATGCCGATCCGGTTCTGACCGATCTGGAAGTAAAAGGGAAATTTCGTATCAGCGACGGTGGCAACAGCGGACTTTATTTTCGCTGCAATCCGCCGGAAGATAATCCGGATGGATTTCCGCGCGGCTACGAAGCACAAATTGATAATCACAGCAAGGCCTTCACCGGCTGGCTGTGGAAACCCGGCACGCCAACCGGCAAGGCTGCCGAACTCATCACCAAAGACAATGAGTGGTTTTCCATGCGCGTCAAGGCTGTCGGCGACCACATTCAGATTTGGGTGAATGAAAAGTTAATGACGGATTATCACGATTCGGAATATACCAAGGGTCATTTCGCCATCCAGGGTCATAATGCCGACCAGAAAGTTGAGGCGAAAGATTTATTCTACCGCGATTTGAGCGCGAAATAGGGTAACCGAACACAGGGCTTGTTGGTTGTTGTATAAAGAAATGAGATACCAAGGATTTTTATCCGGATGACCAACTAGACAAATTTAATTTAGCTTTCATGTCATTCAGTAAGAATTTTGTTGGATATGCGATCAAATTAGAAAGATTCCGATTCCAGCATTTCCCCTGCAAGATTCTTTCTGAATGACGCCCTGTGATCGGTTACGAAATAAGGGCGGCCTTTTGGCGCATTCGCTGGATGCATTTGACTGTGTCATCTGTACACATCTTGACTGTACGGTTAAAATGACGATTTCTACTCGTATTTCCTTTCCCTTTCTCCGGCCTCAGACATTGAATTCGATTGTCCGTGTCATGGTTCAAAATTCAATAAAGATAGAGTGAACTTTGCCTGGCCTGCCAAAAAACATCTTGAACGCTACTTTCTCTCTCTTCCCCCAAACGATGGTCAGCTTGTTGTTGATATGGAGAAAAAGGTAGATAAAAACTTTTTTCTGCATCTGTAACAAAACCGGCCTGAACAAATTTTTTCTTTCTGATTTATCAAATTGCAATTATAGTCATCCGTTTTTTGCCGGAAAAAGAAGATGCTCTGATTTTTTTGGATTGATTTTTGTCTATAATCAAGATCAAATCCAGGCAGCGCCGACACAACAATTAGTAAATATTGTAATTAAGTCTTTTTTTTGTCGGACTGGCTTTTGTGTGAAAAGAAAGGAGAGCGTCATATCATGAAACATATTATCAGGCATGAAACACTTTGCTCTATTTTACTGGCTCTCATCATTTCCAATCTTATTTTTGCGCCGGTATTTTACAATGCAAGTTTTGCGCAATCGCAGGATGTGGATCCGCCGTTCATCGCTCACCAGCCGGAGAGAATGGCGCTGCGGAACAAACCTATGAACATTCTTGCAAACATCTCAGATGAGTCACAAATTCAAAAGGTCACGATCACGATCAATCGGGGCGGCAAATCGATCACAGGAGCTTTGCCTGAGCAAGTATCGATGGGCAAAGTTCCCGTGTTGGTGCAGGCTGTAAAGGACATGGATGTTTATGCAAAACCATCGAAAAAGGCCAAACGCCGCGGTAAAATTTTAAAAGGTGAAGCGCTGAACGTTACTCTCGTCAGGGGTCGGTTTTATCGAATTCGCACCCCAATGGATTTAGCCGGCTACATTTTAGCTAAAAATGTTGAAGTCATTTCAGAGGGTAACGTCTACGGTGTCACGATTCCTGCGCAGCTTACGGATGAATCGTCAATCAGCTATCAGATTACTGCTACGGATGTTTACGGCAATGTGGCCAAGACAGATGCAATAGAGGTAAACCTTGTGACGCCGCAGGAACTTGCACAATTGCGTTCAGGTGAGAAAAAAATGACCCGGGAAGCAGCGGGAGAGAGCCGTGTTAAAAGAGGTACGCCTTTCTATGTCCAAGTCATGTATTGGACGGGTTGTGCACTGGCAGGCGGAGGGGCTTATTATTTCTATTCTCAGAAAAATAAAACCAAAGAAGAAAAGGCAACAGTTGATGTTGTGGTGCAATGGAAGTGATCTTGATTTAAGGAGTGGGACATGCTAAAAAAAATGAGTAAAAGAAAGAGTTGGGTTTTGTGGCTTGCGTTTGCCGGCGCGATTATCACGAGTTGCTCACAAGTGACACCAACCGGACCTGCAAACCTAACAGACGCAGCCATTACAACTTCAATCCAACTGTCGGAAGGGAATTGGACTGCAACAAGCATCACTTCGATGGTTCTTGAAGTTTATGGCAGTGGAGTGGATACCATGCACAAGGCGCTGACGCTGGTCGGCAGCAGTGCGAATGCTCAGATTAAAGTTCCGGTAGGGAAAAAATTGACATTTCAGGTTACGGCGTATCAGAACACGACGCCCATTTTAAAGGGAAGTACGATCTACACCCCAAAAGGCGGAACTCTTGAAAATATTCAGATTCAACTTGATTATCTTATTCCTACGGTTATCCTTACGCCCACTGCAATCGCTGTGAAAAAGAACGATACATTTACGATTTATCTGGCTGCACGTCACGTAACCGATCTTGCCACGATTGGCGCTCAGGTTACCTTTGATAATACTAAACTGAAAGTTGTCGATTTGGGGCGTGAAGATTCTTTGCTGACATCAAATTCCGGTTCGGTTATGCAGTTAAAGTTTTCCAGGGACAATGCTGTCGGTCATGTCGACATCGTCCTGGGCGTTTTCCCTGCATCTGCCGGAGTGAGCGGTAAGGGAAATATTTGCAAGATTGTCTTCGAAGCGCTCGACGCGGGAAGTACGGATATTCAATTATCTTTGGATAATACGATCAGCAGCGATTTAGGTCTTTACGATAAATCTGCAGCCTTGATTAATTCGTTGGCATTGGGCAGCAGAATTGTGATCGAATAATGAATTTTTCAGGAGCTTGTCATGACTAGAGTGCAAAATATTCTCATCCTTTTTTTGGTTTTGATGACCTTGGCGCTGATTCCGGCGCGTTCTTTTGCGCAGGTACCCACAACGTTGACTGCTGAGTTCGGTCCGCCTGCAGAGGCAAATACCTGGCAGAAATTCACAATTCCCTTAACGAACGAGGCCTTTGGGGTCGATGCGAAAACATTTCAGTTTGTTCTTGCAAATGTGCAACAATTTCGAATTCGTACGGAAATGTACACAGGAGCGGATGTAGGCGCTATTGATAGCGTTAAAATAGGTGACAGATTTTTAAGTACGTTTAATGCGGATAATGAAGGTTGGAATGCCGCCGGTGACGGAACGATGGAATGGATTGGTGATGGTGGCGTCACCGGCGGTTTTTTACAGATTAGCGACTGGGCGAGCGGAGACTGGCACTGGGCTGTGGCTCCTGCTTCCTGGTCCGGTAATTGGAAAGACCTGATCGGCACTAATATTGTTTTTTATTTAAAGACCAATCAGCCTTCCGAAGCTTCTGTTGTAGAGATTTCCAGCGTGGCAACACAGCGGCTCATCCTTTCCGCAACTCCGGCAACGATACCTGCGGGCGGCAGCGGCACATTGAGAATTAACTTGAGCCCCGCGCCAAGTTCGAATCTTACCGTGAACCTCATTTCTGGTGAAACAGGATGTGTCACATTGCCGACAGAAGTAAACGTTCCTGCAGGATCTTCTTTCATCGATGTAACCATGAACGCTGCCCCGGGTGCAGCCCTTTGTTCTTCGGTGATCACTGCGACAGCGACGGATTATGCAACATCACGCATTACTGTCAATGTTGGTGAGCGGAACCCTGCGGACTATGGCATTTTGCACGGCCGCGTTACTGATGCGACGACAGGAGAAGGTATTGCCGGGGCATCTGTGAGTATCGATGGCCTGGAGACCGTTACTGATACGGATGGCTCTTACCGGATTGAAAATATTTATACCGGCAAAATTGCAGCTAATTTTTACGGCACGCCAAGAAACGGGTATGCTCCCCTTAGTGTTCACTTTACCGATCTTTCGCGTGCCGGGTATCATCTCATTCAGGCTTCGGTGAAGGGCTTTTATGATTATGAAACTTTTGTTATTATTCCCGGCGGGGATACGACGAAATTGGATATTTCTCTTTCTCCGATAATAGATACGGGCAGCCTGAGACTGGTGCTTAACTGGGGTGAAACACCGCAGGATTTGGACCTCTACCTGGACACGCCGGCAATAGACGGTAGTGAATACATCGTCGCCTGGTTTTCCCCGGGTAGTGCGCTCACCCCACCTTATGCTGTACTCGATCATGACGATGTCGATGGTCTTGGCCCTGAAACGATTACCATCCGTGATTTATATGACGGAACGTATAAATGCTTTGTCCATAATTTTTCCGAAGACCCTGCAATTACGACCTCAAATGGGGTCGTGCAGATCTATGGATCGGAGGGTTTGTTGCATACAGTCTACGTTCCCAAATCAGGTGAGGGTTTGTTCTGGTACATTTGTGATATTGACGGGGCAACCGGAGAGGTTACGATTAAAAATACTATCGTCAACGAAATGCCCGGTGCTTCATTTATCACTTCTGCCCTGGCAAAGCACAAAAAGCCAAAAACATCCCGTATAGAAGCTTTTACGGAATTGTTTGATGTGACCAGTTGGCAGTGGGATTTTAATAACGACGGCGTTATTGATGCAACAGATGAAAATCCGGTTTACACTTATAATTTGCCCGGGACATACACGGTTTCATTGACGGTTTCCGATGGGGTCGATACCTACAAGGAAACGAAAGAAAATTACATCACAGTCCTGACCATAGATACAACGCCTCCCGGTCCGGTGAGCGATTTGTTTGCGGACATTATCGGCGAGACCTCCGTACAATTGACATGGACGAATCCGGGTGATGCGGACTATGCCGGAACAATCATCATGCGTCGCACGGATCGTTTTCCGGCAAGCATTTTGGATGGTCTCAAAATGTACGATGGCATCGGCCGTTCGTATATTGACGCAGGGCTTTCCCCCGGGACAACATATTATTATACTGCGTTTGCTTATGACAACTTGAGGCAAGTCTCCGAGATTGGCACAACATCGCGCACAAGCGTTACAATAAAACCGCCTTATAGAGGAGGTTTGCTCGTTAACATGAGTAATATCGATGCAAGAGGGTTTCCGCTGATCAAGGCTTTTACCTCTGTTGTTGATTCCGCTCTGCTTACCCCGGTTACCGGTTTAACGAAGGACAATTTTACGGTCGCTGAGGATGGTCATGCGGAATCACCGATCACAGTGGAAGAACTTACCGGCAGCTCCGATGCCCGGGCTGATATTGCCTTTGTTTTTGATGTCACCGGCAGCATGGGCAGCCAGATTTCAGCATTAAAACAGCGTGCTCTGAATTTTGCCGATGCTCTTGCTGAAAAAGGTGTCGATTATCGCCTCGCGTTAGTCACCTTCGGCGATGAAATTCGTGAGGTTCATGATTTTACTTCGAGCGCGGAAGAATTCAAATCGTGGGTTGAAAATCTCGTTGCCGATGGCGGCGGCGACACGAAAGAGAATTCTTTGGAAGGTCTTGCTCGTGCGACAACACTGAGTTACCGCGCTGTGGCGCAAAAAATGACGATCTTAATTACCGATGCGGATTACCATGAGGCGGGTGAATCCGGCGGTGGGACGACAACCTATACCACGGAATCGATGGTTGAA
>JAADGR010000024.1 GCA_013152225.1 Calditrichota bacterium | reverse complement strand
GCCGGGACTTTTTAAAGAGTATAGCGATCGGGGCAAGTTCAGCCGCTTTGCCCATCTCGTGTCGATCACTCAACCAGAGTGGTGAAAAAGAAGATCGTCTTTTTTTGCAATTTAAAAATCCGTCGGCCCTGGCGCGTCCTTTTTTTCGCTGGTGGTGGAACGGCAACCGAGTCACCGCTGAGGAGATCAGCAGAGAATTAAAATTAATGCATGATGCCGGCGCCGGGGGTGTGGAGATCAACCCCATTGCGCTCGCGGAATATTATGGTGATCCGCCCATCCGCGCATTGGACTGGTTGAGCGATGAATGGAATCACCTGGTAAAACACGCTGTCGATGAAGCAAGCAAATTAGGCATGAAAGTCGATCTCATTGTTGGTACGGGTTGGCCGTTTGGCGGAAAATTCCTTGAGCGCAACGAAACAATTCAGGGCCTCGATCTTTCGCTGCATCCCCTGTCCGGTCCTTCCAATTTCGACAAAATAGTTTTCGACCCATCGGACGCCGACAGAGAAATCTTTTCAATTCATCTTTATCCCAAACAACCGCAACATATTGATAGCGGCATCGATCTGTCGGACAAACTACAGCCCGATGGTCGTTTAAAATTTAAGATTCCATCGGGAGAGTACGAACTTTTAATTGTGATTAAAAAACATCGCTTTCGTCAAGTGGTACACGGTGCACCCGGCGCAAACGGTCCGGTACTGGATCACTTTAACAAAAAAGCAGTCAAAAAGTATTTGCAGCGCATGTCTTCGGCACTGAATCCTGTTTTTGGCGGCAAACTGGGCAATGGTTTGCGGGCTATGTTCTGCGACAGCATTGAATTAAGAGGCGCGAACTGGACCGGCGATTTTGCGCAAGAGTTTGAAAAGCGGCGTGGTTATGATGTTCGAAAATATTTACCCCTCATTTTGAGCAAAAAAACGTTCAGCGGACAACTTGCTGAAACATTGCGTCGCGTCCGTTACGATTACAGCTTGACGCTGGCAGAACTTTTCATGGAACGCTTCATTCAAACGTTTAACGAATGGTGTCACGAGAATGGAACGCAAAGCCGCTACCAGGCTTATGGCCACCCCTGGCTTTATACGGATTTACTGGATGGCTATCTTGTGCCCGACATTCCCGAAGGAGACCAGTGGTTGTTCAATGCCGGATGGGTAAAGCAAGCGGAAATAGATCAAATCAGATATGCCACGTGGAATAAATATGCCTCTGCCGGGGCTCATCTTGCGGGTAGAAAAATCACGAGCTGCGAAGCCATGACCAACACCTCCGGCGTGTTTCAGGCTTCTCTGGAATATATCAAACAAGCGACCGATATTGACATTATTACCGGTGTGAACAGTCTGGTGCTGCACGGCTTCAACTATTCCCCTCCCGAAGCAGGCTTTCCCGGATGGATAAGATACGGAACATATTTCAATGAGCATAATCCCTGGTGGCCGTATGTTAAATTATGGCTTGATTATGCGGCGCGCCTGAGCACTATTTTTCAGGAAACACAACCGGTGGCTGACATTGCCATTCTGGGACCGACGCCGGATGTGTGGGGAGAACATGGCCTCAACCGCACACCGTGGATTTTAACGCCAAAATATCTGCATGCTTTGTGGCAGGCATTCAATCATCACGGCTATTTTGCGGATTATGTGAATGCAACGGTGCTGCAAAAGGCGGACTTTAGAGACGGCAAAATCCATTATGGTCGTATGACGTACAAGTTGCTTGTGCTCGTACACGTCGAAACGTTGTTGCCCGCTACGGCTGAAGCACTTTTGCGTTACGCGAAAAACGGCGGCAAAATTGTTTTTGCCGGAACTATCCCGTTCCGTTCTCCCGGCTTGATGAATAAAAAGGAGAATGATCAATTTGTTAAAGAAACGATTGTCGGGTTGCTCGAAAAATTCCCCCACTCCGCAAAACACATCAAAGAACCGAGCGATGATGATATCATTGAATGGGCCGGGAAAATACCCACACAATTTGCCGTGCAGCCTTCCGTTCATATTTCCAACCCGGATGAGAAACTTTTTTTCATTCGCCAAAAGGCGCAGAATCGCGATGTCTATTTTTTCAACAATGCCGACCGAAAACGCGAAATTGAATTCGATGCCCGCTTTCCTACAGGCAATAAAACGCCCTGGCAATGGGACGCGGAAACCGGCGCGCGCCAACCCTTTGTCTATCATAAAAAAAGAAATGTGCTGAAAATACGTCTCGCACCTCTGGAATCGATGCTTCTTGTCTTTGAAGCGAAATTGCAGAGCACAACAACACCGGCAATAGAAATAAATCCCAATGTTTTTTTTGAGTTAAGCGGTCCCTGGATGGCTGAGTTTTTCCCGGTAAATGGAGAGCCGTTCAAAAGAGGATTTTCCGTTCTTGTCGATCTTGGTCTGTCAAAAGAGTTTCAAAACTTTGCCGGAACGATCATCTATCGAATAGAGTTCAACATCGACACAAAAGACGATTATATTTTGGACCTGGGCCGTGTACATGAAATTGCAGAGGTGAAATTAAATGGCCGGAACCTCGGCGTTCGCTGGTGGGGACAACGACGGTACGATACCCGTGGAATATTAAAAAAGGGTCGAAACGTGATGGCGATAAAAGTTACCACTCTTCTTTTTAATTATTGCCGATCTTTAAAAGGAAATACTGCGGCATTCGCGTGGGCCAATAAGGGACGCCAAAAGAAGCCCCTGCCCTGTGGTTTGATTGGTCCGGTGGTTTTATTTAAAACCATAATGGTGATGAACAATGGCTGAAATTTCAATTTGAAAGGAGCACGACATGTTTTTAAAAATAAATTTTTCGATGCTCTTTATTCTGATTTCTGGTCTTGTCACAATTCTATTTTCTCAAACCAAACAAAAAGGAGAAAATAAAATGGAAATCACGAGTACTGCTTTTGCCGAGGGAGAACTCATTCCGAAAAAATACACATGTGATGATATGAATGTTTCTCCTCCACTTAAATGGCACAGCGCTCCCGGTGGAACAAAAAGTTTTGCACTCATAGCCGATGATCCCGATGCACCGATGGGAACCTGGGTGCATTGGGTTCTGTTCAATCTTCCGGCTGACGTGCATGAACTGGCGGAAAATTTTCCGGCGAAAAAGAAATTTGACAACGGCGCAGCTCATGGCAAAAACGATTTCAGCAAATACGGTTACGGCGGCCCGTGTCCGCCGGGAGGGACGCACCGTTATTATTTCAAGCTTTACGCACTGGATGAAAAACTGGATTTGCAGCCCGGGTGTACAAAACGTGAATTGCTTCATGCCATGAAAAAGCATGTCCTTGCCGAAAGCCAATTAATGGGAAAATACAAGCGACAGCGATAACTATTTATTTCTAATGGATAATTTTTAATGATACGAAAGCACATTTTTCGAAAAGTTTTTCTGCTTATCTCTATTCTTATGCTTTCACTGCAAAGCTATGGCATGATTGACGACAAGCTGAACGAGGCCATTAAGAGCGGCAAACTCGATGTCGTCAGGCAATTTCTCGCAAACGATACGACGCTTAATGCAATTGATCCTTCGACCGGGATGACGCTGTTAATGCTTGCTGCGAACAGCGGACAGGAAAAAGTTGTGCAGTTGCTTATTGACAAAGGCGCGGATGTGAACGCTGTTACCATACTTGGCGAAACCGCCCTCATTTTTGCTATTGAAAAAGACCGGAAAAAGATCGTGCGTATTCTCATCGATCGCGGCGCCGATGTGAACTGGAAAACGAAACTGGAAACAACGCCGCTGGTAAAAGCAGCATCCATGGGACAAGCGGATATTGTTGAACTGCTTCTTAAAAATGGCGCCGATATTCACGCAAAAAATTTAAACGGCAAGCGTACACCTTTGACGCAAGCGGCCTCCAGAGGGCATGTTAAAGTTGTCGAATTATTGCTGCAAAAAGGTGTGGATGTGAATGAAAAAGCGGAGGGGATTTGGACGCCGCTCATGCTCGCCGCGCAGCAGGGGAATCTTGACGTTGTCAAGTTGCTGCTGGAAAACGGTGCCGATGTGAACGTGGAAACCAGCCTTGGGGAAACAGCGCTCATGTACGCTATCGAGGGCGGTTACAATGCAATTGCAAAACTCCTGATTGAAAAGGGTGCCGACATCAATGTTCAGGACAAATTCAAGCAGACGGCACTGATGCGCGCATCTGCGCGGGGAAACTCGGAAATGGTGCAATACCTTGTTGACAAAGGTGCCGATCTTTTTCTAAAAGATGAGAAAGGCGTGGCTGCTTTGGATTTTGCGAAAAAGAATGAGGAAGACAGTGTCGTGAAAATGCTGGTTGCTATGGGTGCCGACACGACAACGAAAAAAGAAAAAGTGCTGCCTTATGATAAACCGCCTGAACCAAAGGGCGGAATGAAGGCATTGCAAAAACAATTCCGCTATCCTCGTTCTGCCCGCAGGAAAGGTGTGGAAGGTGAAGTGATGGTCAAAGTATTTGTTGACGTAAAAGGTAAGGTGGTCAAAACCGAGGTGACTAAATCCCTGGGAGAAAAGGATTTAGATAACGCGGCGGTGAAAGCTGTCAAAAAAGTAAAATGGAATCCTGCAACTAAAAATGAAAAACCGGTTGAAGCTTCTGTTGAAGTAGCAGTGAAGGCGGAAATTTGATTGTTTTTATGTGGGTTAACGGTTCCCATGATTTTCTTTTTCATAGGAATTACATTTAATCCTGACCCGGTAGCCGCAGTGTTGCCAGTGAATGCAGCTTTTACATTTTGATGCATTCCAGGCCTGGCGGTATTCCGCTGCGTTGTTGTCAATCCACTCGAGAATGAATTCCTGACCTGGGTCTTTTTTAATATTGCACCCCTGGTGCCACTTTTCTTCATCAATACGTTTTCGCTGAACCGTGATAAATTTATGCATTTGTCCTACTCGTTCGTTTCGTTTCGTTTTAAAGAACGAGTAAATATAGTGGAAAATTTTTGAATTCAAAGTGTTTTTTGAAAATATTTTCATAAAGAAATCACATGTTTTTAAGAAATTTTTACAACAAAAAATGTGCCGTGTTTTTATTATTTAAAATAGGGGAAAAGCCATGGATGTTCACAGTATTAGGCTCGGTTCGGCAAATTCTTATGTTGTCAGGTGTGAAAAAGGATTCCTGCTCATAGATGCGGGACAACCGCATCATGTTGATACATTCAAACAGGAATGTTCTCAAATGAATATTCCGGTCAGATCAACCATGTCTTATTTCAAAAGACCGACAGAGATGGCCATTTTGACAAAAGAATTTTACTCCGGGTGCACGTTGCTTCTCGGGCAAAAACTTTTAGGGAAGAAATTGGTAAGGGCATTGGGTGATGACATTTTAAGCGGTATCATCAGCGAAGCGGAAGTATATTTTGGGATTGATGACAGCGCCAGCCATGCTTCAAAAGGCATGACCCGGCGCAACAAAATTATGTTTGGCCCGCCGGGAATTGCGTATGTTTATTTTGTTTATGGTATGCACTACATGCTCAATATTGTTACGGAAAAGAAAGGTGTTCCGGCCGCGATTTTAATACGGTCTGTTATTCCCGTGCAGGGCATCCGGCGAATGGAAATTTTGCGCGGCAATAAAGGCAGAGCATTAACAAACGGTCCGGCCAAATTATGCCAGGCGCTGGCTATTGACAAGAGCTTGAATGGATGGGATGTCACCCGAGGTGAAACATTGTGGATAGAAGATTTTGCTGACATAGAGCCGGAGTTTATAGAATCCGGCCCGCGCGTCGGTGTTCAATATGCAGACAGAAAAGACAGGGACGCGCTGAGAAGGTTTTGGATTAACAAAGAGTGCTTTCATGAATTAACAATTGCTTGAATCTCAAAACATTATTTTGACCGCCTGTTAGTGATATTACTCCCCTTTCTACATTTGCCTTGATTTAATCTTGCTCATTTCTTACTTTAATTTTCCAAAGAAACTATTCACTTTTGTGGACGTATTTCTAATTTTAAATGGAAAAACTTTTTATTTGCGTATGAATCGATATAAATTCTTCATTCTAATCAGCATCGGCCTTTTCCTTTTCTCTTGTTCGGATCGTAAGCGAATCAATCCTCTTGATCCGCAGAATTCAACGACCAAGGGACGCCTTACCGGCGTAAAAGTTTTTTCCCGTGAACGCCAAGTGACGGTTCAATGGCAGACATTGGCATTGGAAGGTCTCGATGCGGTAAATGTGTATCGCCGGGTTGGTGCAGAGGGGGCCTTTGAACTCTATCAAAAATTAAAAGGAGCGGCCTCCTCTTTTGTTGATAATGATGTTGTTTATGGAAAAACTTTTGCATATTACGTCACCGCAAGTGCCGGTGGTTATGAATCCCCACCTTCCAAAATTGTAAAAATTACGCCGGGCCCTACTTATACCTGGGTAGCGGATGGTGAAACGGGATATTTTACGCGGCTGTCCCACGACCTGCAAACCGAGCTTTTCAGATTTGGTATTCTCAGGTTTCCTTATCGTCTTGCTGTCAGTCCCAAAGAAAGATCGGCCTGGGGCTATTCGCGCTTTTCGGATGTAATCTATAAACTCGATGAGTATGGTAATGCGGATATCAGATTGCGAGACATTGGGGACGTTACAGATATGGCTGTGGATACAACGCTTAACGACCTGTGGATAACACAATCAAGTTTGGGAATGATTTTGCGACTTGACGAAAACGGCAATGTGCGTATTTCAGTAAAGCAGGTGAGAAAACCGTCGGCTATTGCCATAGAATTTTATCGCCATGCGTGCTGGGTTATCGACGACGCCTCAAAATTTCTTTTCCGAGTAAACCGCTATGGAACAATTGGTACGCAAAGTTCCGAACCACTCATTTCGCCGCAGGATTTGACATTCAGTGCAAGTCAGGAAGCATTATGGGTTGCCGACAGTTCGCGCGTGGTGCAGTTTAATTTATTCGGTCGTCCTACCGGCATAGAACTGAACGGATTATTTAATGCTACCCTCATCGATCATGATGAAGTGCGGGGGACAACATGGGTTGTCGATTTGATGCCTCATGGAGAACCGGCAAGATTACTCAAACTCGATGCGAAAGGTTCGATCATTTTTCAACTTGATGAGTTTGCTTTCCCGCAATCTATCGACGTGAACGAATTTGACGGCTCCTGCCTGGTTGGTGATCCGGGAGGCGGCAGGTTATGGCGGGTTTCCGAGGACGGCTCGGAAATTGATCCGATAGGTGATTTTATTGCGCCGTATGCCGTTGCTGTCGAACATCATGGGCTTTAGATGAAGATTCCCCATCAAAAAGAAATCATTCTTTTTTTATTGGGATTGGCTGGAATATTATTCCTGTTTGAGATTTATCCGCAGATATTT
>JAADGR010000442.1 GCA_013152225.1 Calditrichota bacterium | reverse complement strand
AAATTAAGTCCGGGTCTTTTGATCTTGCTGTCGTCGATTTGATGATGCCGGAAATGGGCGGGCTGGCTTTGCTGGAAGAAATTCACAAAATTGATGACAAACTGATTTGCATTGTCATTACCGGATATGCCACTATCGAAACGGCTGTCGATGCCGTTAAAAAAGGAGCTTATGATTATTTGCCCAAGCCTTTTACTCCGGATGAATTTCGCGCCAAAATAGCTCGGGGGCTCGAGCGAAGGAGACTTTTGCTCGAGGCCGAACAACTCCGCCATGAAAGGGATATGAATTTACTGGAATGCAGCAATGAAAAATCCCGGACTTTGACGATCCTGAACTGTTTGAGCGAGGGATTAATCGCCACAAATAAAAAGGGGCAAATTGCTCTCATAAATCCGGCCGCCTCCAAAATGCTGCATTTGCGCACCGGACATATCGTCGGCAAAAAAGTAACCGGTTTGCTTGGCTATCCCGAGTTGGAGAAGAATATTATCGAGATGATGAAAAAAACGACCGGCAAATCAACTTTGAAAAAAATGGAAATTGAAACGACGGACGGGCGAACAGTGCAGCCAAACATCACGGCCATTCTGGACGAAAGGGATGAAACTCTCGGCACAGTTACTGTTCTTATTGATATTTCCGAAGAGAAAAAAATTGAAAAGATGAAATCCGAGTTTGTTCGTCTTGTTTCCCACGAGCTCAAGGCGCCTATCGGTGCCATTCAGGGTTACCTCAATTTGATTCTCGATGGCGTTATTGGCGGGGATAAAGAAAAAGAACGAGACATTTTGCAGAAAACCAGGGATAAAACCGAAAGCCTTATTGAACTTATTGGTGATCTTTTGGATCTGTCCCGGACAGAACGCAAGCTTACGGAACGGGAAATGAGAATGGTGGATGTTGCCGGTATTATTGTGGAAAATGTAGAGTTTTACCGCAACGAAGCCAATGAAAAAAACATCAGCCTGATAATGAGAGAGGACTCTGAATTACCACCGGTAAGAGGAAATTATGAAGAGTTGTCGCGGGCGTTTGCAAATTTAATCAGCAACGCGATAAAATATACTTTGCAAGGCGGGCAGGTCGAAATTGATGTAACAAAGACAAAGGCTCATGTGGTGATTGCTGTAAAAGACAATGGCATCGGCATGTCGGAGGAAGATTTGTCCAATATTTTTACAGAATTTTTCAGAGGCAAAAACGCCGTTTCAAAAAAAATATCCGGCACCGGGCTGGGACTTGCGATTGCAAATCGGATTGTGGAAGATCATAATGGTTACATCGAAGTAAAAAGTAAACTGAATCAAGGCTCGATATTTACCGTTGTTTTACCGGTTATGAAACAACAGGCCTGACTTTAGCCGGTCGTTTTTATCCACAGAATTTGAGGACAACACATGCAATTAAAAGAAATTATTGAAAAGTTGAATTTAAAAGTTGTCAGTGGAAACAATCATCTTGCAGTGACAGTGAGTGCCGGTTACGTTTCCGATATTTTAAGCGATGTGATGGCCAAAGCGAAAAAGGGGTCCTTGTGGATTACGACGCAGACGCATGAGAATGTCATTGCTATTGTATTTTTTCGGGGACTTGCCGGTGTCATTTTGCCGGATGGTATGCCGCCGGATGAAATCGCTCTGCAAAAGGCGCAGGAAAAAGATATTCCTGTGCTTTTGACGGATTTGTCCGCTTTTGATGTGGCAGGCCGATTATACCAACTTGGAATCCGGGGGAGCAAGTGAATGTTGAAATGGTACAGTGCAGATTTACACATTCACACAGTGTTGTCCCCCTGTGGTGATTTGAGCATGGGGCCTCGTGATATTTTAGCAAGTGCTTTGGAAAAGAAAATTAATATCATTGCAATTACGGATCACAATTCTGCAGAAAATGTCCAGGCGGTTATGGGTGCGGCTGAGGGCACAAATCTAAAAGTCATTGCGGGAATGGAAGTTTATGTTCGCGAGGGTGTGCACATTATTTGCCTTTTTCCTGCGCTGAAAAATGTTATGACTTTTCAAAAGTTTGTTTATGCAAATTTGCAAAAAGGCGTCAATGACGAAAGCCTGTTCGGAGCGCAAATTGTTTGCGATAAAGATGAAAATATCCTGAATGAAAACCAGCGATTGCTGGCGCTGCCGATCAATGCTTCTTTGGAAAAAATTGCGCATTATGCCGGAGAACTGGGAGGAATTGTTTATCCGGCGCATGTTGATCGTCAATCATTCAGCATCTTGCGTGTGCTGGGTTTCATTCCCGATGATTTGAATATCAATGCCGTTGAAATTTCACAACCCCTGCAAGAAGCCCAAAGACGGCTGCGATTTCTAAGAAATACGAATTATACAATTATTCGGGCGTCGGATGCTCATTTTGTGGATAACATTGGCGACGCCAGGACTTTTTTCAAATTAGCCGAGCCATCATTTTCGGAAATTTCCATGGCGATCAGGCGTCAAAACGGAAGACGTACCGCGCTCGAACTGCCGGAAGAAAAGAGTTTTAAATATGCGAGAACTATCCCTACATATTCTTGATATAGCAATGAATTCCATCGAAGCCGAAGCGACGCGAGTCATCATCGTTGTTGAGGAATTGGAAAGCGAAAACCTTTTCAGAATCCGCCTTCGTGACAATGGCAAGGGAATGACGAGAGATATGCAGGAAAAAGTTCTGGACCCTTTTGTGACGACCAGGAAAACCCGTTCCGTGGGAATGGGACTTTCACTTTTTAAACAGGCTGCTCTTCAATGCAACGGCAATTTCAAATTAACATCCGAGTTGGGAAAGGGCACAACCGTTTTGGCAGAATTTCAACTGGACAGCCTGAATCGATCTCCACTCGGCGATATAAATTCAACAATAATTAACCTGGTTATGGGCACGCTGGACGTTCATTTTATGTACATCCACCGAACCGATTCCGGCAGATTTTGTTTTGATTCTTATTGGATCTTTGGTCGAATGGCTGAACGCGATATTTCATTTTATAAAGCCGGGGAACTGGCAAAAGAATTCATCGAACAAAACCTTGAATTAGTCAATTCAAAAGGATAATAAAAACCGCCAACACAGCAGGAGGCAAAACAAGTGAAAACATTAGCAGATCTCCGGGCAATGAAGGAGAAAGCCAAAAGAGAAATGACGGCAAGAGATGAGAATACCAAGTACAGGATCGTTGTCGCTATGGGAACGTGCGGTATTGCTGCCGGCGCCAGGAACGTGATGAGCGCCATTCTGGATGAAATTAACAAACGCGATATTGCTGATACTATTGTGACACAAACCGGCTGCCTGGGCTATTGTGATCAGGAACCGCTGGTTCAGGTTTTTCAGCAGAACAAAAAAGTGGTTACTTATGGGAAAATTACACCGGAAATTGCGCGCCGGATTGTTGCAGAACATATAGTTGGCGAAAAAATACTAACAGAGCAAGTTTTTATGCAGAATTGATTGGAATTTGAGGAGGTGAATGTAATGCCGGAAATAACGATTATTGATGAAATTGTCGAGAATTATAATGATGTCAAAACGCCATTGATCTATATTCTTAAAGATGTGCAAAAAGAATTTGGCTACCTTTCCGATAATGTACTCACTCGGGTAGCGAAGAAGACAAAAATTCCGCTGAGCGATATCTATGGTGTGGCAACTTTTTATTCTCTTTTTACGACCAAAGAAAAAGGGAAATATATTATCCGCTGTTGTAACAATGCACCGTGCCATGTGAATGGCTCCAAAGAAGTTCTTGATAAAACAAAAGAATATCTTGGAATTGACTTTGGTGAAACGACAAAAGATAAAATTTTTACGCTCGAATTCACCAGTTGTCTGGGTATTTGCGCCGTTGCACCTGTGATGATGGTTAATGATGATGTTTACGGTAATCTGACGCCGGAGAAAGCAGTGGCAATTTTGAAGGATTATAAATTGAAAGGAACGTCGAATGTATAGAATTCACATTCTCATGGCTATGGATTCTCATACCATTGCCCAGGGTTCACGCGAGGTAAAGGAAGCGCTGATCCGTGATCTGGCTTTGGCGGGCATCTCCGATGAGGTTAAAATCGTTGAAACCGGAAGCCTGGGTATTTCAAATAAAGGAGTTGTGCTTGTTGTTTTTCCTGATGATGTTTACTATGTAAATGTTACGACAAATGACATTCCGGATATTATTTCGGAACACCTGATCAAGGGAAGAATTGTAGAACGTTTGCATTATAAAAAAGCGGCTGTTGGAAAAGGTGGCGAGAAAAAAGATGAGCGCCTGGGCAAACAGGTTCGCGTTGTGCTTAAAAATGCGGGGATCATTGATCCCCAAAGCATTGAAGAATATATTGCTGAGGATGGATACGAGGCCCTGGGGCATGCCGTCACGGAAATGACTCCCGAACAAGTACGCGAAGAGGTAAAAAAATCCGGTTTGCAGGGGAGAGGCGGTGCATTTTTTCCTGCCGGAATAAAATGGGATTTTGCTGCAGGAACAGAAGCAGATCAAAAATATATTATTTGCAATGCCGATGAAGGCGAGCCCGGAACTTTCAAAGACCGCCTGATTCTGGAAGGTGATCCGCATTCCATTATCGAAGGTATGGCATTGGCTGGTTATGCTGTTGGCGCGACAAAGGGTTACGTCTACATTCGCGGTGAGTATCGCATGTCTATCGAACACGTGCAAATCGCTATTGATTCTGCGCGGGAAAACGGTTTGCTGGGACAAGGGATTTTTGCTTCCGATTTTGATTTTGACCTCGAAATTCGCGAGGGTGCCGGTGCCTACATTTGCGGCGAGGAAACAGCATTGATCGAGTCCATCGAAGGCAGACGGGGAGAGCCGCGCGACAAGCCGCCCTTTCCGCCCGCAGAAGGCTTGTGGGGAAAACCGACCGTTGTTAATAATGTTGAAACCCTGGCAAATATTCCGCAGATTATTTTAAAAGGTGCAAAATGGTACCGGAATTTTGGCACAGAAAAAAGTCCCGGCACCAAAGTTTTTACAATGGTGGGAAATATCAATAATCCCGGACTCATCGAAGTGCCGATGGGAATTACGCTCCGGGAAATTATTTATAACATCGGCGGAGGAATTCCCAATGGCAAGGGTTTTTTGCTTGCCCAGATGGGAGGGACGACCGGAGGCATTTTAATCGAAGAACATCTCGATTTGCCGATGACGGTGGAGACATTACGCGGCATAGGTGCGGGCCTGGGTTCCGGTGCTTTGCTGGTCGTTGATGATTCCCAATGTCCTGTCGATCTGGTAAAGAACTTTGTTGAATTTTTTAATCATGAATCATGCGGAAAATGTACGCTCTGCCGCGAAGGAACAGGACGCCTGCATGAATTGCTGAGCAGATTAACGAGCGGCAGGGGCGAGGAAAAGGATATCGAACTTGTTCAAGTGCTCTCCGCCACAATGATGAGAGGTGCATTTTGCGGGCTTGGTCAGGCCGCTCCCGTGCCCATTCTCGGCTGTTTGCGATATTTTAAAGACGTTTTCATCCGCCATGCCAGTGAACATGTTTGCGCGGCCAACAAATGCGAAATGGAGGCGGTTGCAGAAACAATAGCAGCATAAAGAATGAACAACGATTGATGTTGATCTCTATTATTGTAGTACTAACCAGGAGGTTTCAAGTGGAAGCAGTTACCCTGACAATAGATGGAATAAAAGTGATCGTTCCAAAAGGAACGACGATTCTGGATGCAGCAGAAAAAATAAATATAAAAATTCCGCGCCTTTGTTATCATCCCGACCTTCCGCCAATTTCCGCGTGCAGGCTTTGTGTTGTTGAAATTGAAGGCGACCGTTTATTGCGTACGTCTTGTTCGTGGAAATGCCAGGATGGAATGAATATTACAACGCGATCGAAAACAGTTCGTGATTCGCGCTTAATGGCTTTGGAATTATTGCTTTCCCGCCATCCGATGCTGTGCACGGAATGCGTACGAAACGGGTCATGTGAATTACAGCAAGTGGCCGATCAATTGGGCGTGCGTGAGATAAGGTTTGATTATAATGAAAGAAAAGGAACGATCGATATGTCGAGCCCGGCGATCATTCGCGATCCTTCAAAATGTATTCTTTGCCGCCGATGCGTAACGACGTGCGAGTTGGTGCAAAGCGTCAGCGCCATCGGCATGGAAGGACGCGGCTATGATGTTTGGGTCGATACGCCGTTCGGCAAAGGCATTAACGACGCAGCATGCGTGGCGTGCGGACAATGCATCGACCGATGCCCTGTGGGTTCGCTTTACGAGGCCGACCATACCCAGCGCGTTTGGGCTGCTCTGGATGATCCGACAAAGCATGTAATCGTGCAGACGGCGCCTGCTGTGCGTGCATCTATTGGCGAAGAGTTCGGGCTTGCTGCCGGTTCTCTGGTTACGGACAAACTCGTGACCGCCTTGCGAATGATGGGATTTGACAAAGTTTTTGATACGGATTTTACCGCTGATCTGACCATCATGGAAGAAGGCTACGAACTCATCGGTAAAATTAAAAATGGCGATAAACTGCCTCTGCTCACTTCATGCAGTCCCGGCTGGATTAATTTTATCGAACGTTTTTATCCTGACTTGTTGGATCATGTCTCCAGTTGCAAATCGCCGCAACAAATGTTCGGTGCCCTCGCAAAAACTTATTATGCGGAAAAAAGCGGAATCGACCCCAAGGATATTTACAGCGTTTCCATTATGCCGTGCACCGCAAAGAAATATGAATGCCAGCGCCCGGAAATGAATGCCAGTGGTTTCCAGGATGTGGATGCGGTTTTAACCACGAGAGAAGCGGCGGTGATGATGAAACAATTGGGTATCCATTTGCCGGATTTGCCCGAGGACGAATATGACAAACCGCTCGGCATTTCCACCGGTGCCGGGGTGATCTTTGGCAATACCGGCGGCGTTATGGAAGCGGCGCTGCGAACGGTTTATGAAGTTTTGACCGAAAAACCTTTGGATAATATAGAAATCACAGCCGTGCGTGGAATGGAAGGTGTTCGTAAAGCGGAAATTCAAATCGGTGATTTAAAAGTTCGCGGCGCAGTGGCAAACGGCCTGGCAAATGCAAGATCGCTGCTGGAAAAAATTTCTTCAGGAGAAGAGGATTATCATTTTGTCGAAATTATGGCTTGTCCCGGAGGATGTATCGGCGGCGGCGGTCAGCCTGTGCCCACTTCGAGTGAAATTCGTCAAAAACGGATGGAAGCCATTTACAGAGCGGATCGTGGTTTGAAGATCAGAAAATCGCATGAGAATCCGGCAGTCCTCAAGCTCTATGAAGAATTCCTCGGCGAGCCGAACAGCCATAAAGCACATCAATTGCTGCACACCCACTACTCGGCAAAATCAATTTATGAACAAGTTGCATAATAAATAAAAATACAATATATTCAAAGGGAGAAAACGATTTTTCTCCCTTTTTTTTATGAGATTTGTGA
>JAADGR010000443.1 GCA_013152225.1 Calditrichota bacterium | reverse complement strand
CAATACATTGTTTTGTATCCCACCGGCCTGCGCGACGTGGCTCTTATTAACGTATCTAATTCTGCAGTCGGGTTGGCACAAATCATCGGCGGCGGGCAGCACCCTGTTCTGAAGGACATTTCCTGGCCCACAACAGGCATTGCCTGTCAATTCGCGGAATCGATAAACGGCCAGGATTTGTGGCATGATAAAAACCTGGTACTCATTGCTTTTAATGACAAAAGCTCGAACGATGCGATTCTGTTAACTGTTGAATTAGAGGAGACAACAGGCGTTAGTTTGGAAAATTCAAATTCAATTCCGGATAAAATAAAACTTTTCCCTGCCTATCCCAATCCGTTCAATTCCTCCACCGGGATTTGTTTTTCAATTTATCTCCCTGCACTGGTCGAAATAAAAATTTACAGCGTTTCCGGACAATTCGTGCGCACACTGGCAAGAAATCGATTTTCAGCCGGACAGCATTTTGTTGCCTGGGATGGGAAAAATAGTGCAGGAAACGATGTGAGTTCCGGTCAGTATATCTGCAAATTTATTATGAATGGAGAAATTCGCTATCAAAAGTTAATGCTTGTTCGATAGCCTTTTCGAAAAATCGGGTAAGGAAATGATGACGGATTGTTAGAAAAGAGGTGAGGAAAGATCGGAATAATGTTATGCAAAATATAATTTTTCAAATATCAATATCGTTAAATTTAGATCGAATTAATCAAAGGAGGAGGAGGAAAAGAATATTTTTATCAATATCCCTACTTGGCGTTTTTCTTTTTCCCTATTTCCTTCAGGCCCAACAATGGCAACCAGTTGGCCTTGAAGGTCAGTGGGTTCATGTTTTAGCTATTGATCCGGTTGATGCGAATATATTCTACGCAGGTTGTGTAGCAAGAGACAAAGAGGGTGGGCTTTATAGGAGTACAAACGGCGGAGCCACGTGGGAATCATTGCTTAACGAAGACGTCTGGGATTTTGATTTTAATCCTCAAAATCCAGACATTATATATGTTTGCTCAGGGCGTATTTTTAAATCAATCGACAAAGGAAACACATGGTCCTATGCGGATTCAGGAACGGTTAATGCTGAACGGGCAGCAGGAATGTTTGGACCTCTGGCAATTAATCCAAATCAACCTGACATGCTGCTCGTATCACAAACGTATGGCCTCACTTTAAGAACCTCAATTATGTACAAGACTGAAAACGCCGGGAGAAGCTGGCGGAGGCTGGCTTCTCCCCCCTATGGAGCCTCGGCTCTAGCCGTAGATCCCTTTTGCGACAACACGGTATATGCTGGAGACAAGGCTGCTGACTATGTTGCTTATAGAAGTAAGGATTTCGGAGAAACCTGGGAACAATGGCAGGATGTAGGGCCACATGCCTACCACGTACATGACATTAAAATAGTATCCATAGACTCTGTTGTTTTTCATATTATTGCAAGGGGAGGGGCAGGAATTTACATCTCGCAAGATGGTGGAAAAACCTGGGAGCAAAAGAACGAAGGGCTGCCAGAAGGCAGCATAATTACACAGGTTTGTCTGGTGGATTCTACTTTTTATACGAGTACGTTCGAGTTCTTTGATCCGGGTAAATCAGCCGTCTATAAAAGCAGCATTGATTTAATAGATTGGACGCCTGTCGGAAGTTTTGACGCATTTCAACTTGTAAGTATAAGAGCGTTACTTTATTCTGAATATTATAATAAATTATTTGCAGGAACAAGCAAAGGCATATTTTGCTATGATCTTCCTGTATCCGTTAAAATAGTGTCAAAACAAAAGCCACAATCATTTTCGTTAAAACAAAACTATCCAAACCCGTTTAACAACAACACAGTTATCGAGTATGAGTTAAGAATCCCAGCACAGGTGATATTGGATATATATGACATAAATGGAAAATTGATAAAACGGCTGGTAAATGATCGAAAAGCCATCGGGATATACAGGGCAATATTTTCATCAAAACAACTTGGTTCAGGCGTTTATTTTTACCGGCTTAAAACAGATTCATTTTCTGAAACAAGGAAGCTTTTATTAGTTAAGTAAAATTATTAGATAAGTCATATATTTAATTAATTTAACCGGAAGAATTATCAGGAATTTTCCATTCAAGATGTTCGTCAAGCATTTCTGCACCCTTTGTTTTGTTATTGCAATTTTTTCACCGAGTTTATTTGCTCAACAATGATATGTAAAAGGAAAAATAATAAAACGAGGTTTATGGATTGTGCACGTTATCAACATGTCAAGAAACAAATTGTTTTTTCATAACACGAAAAACCAACGAGGATGTTGCTATGAAACGATCAGCTTTAATTTTCTCTCTGTTTTCGATCATTATTTTTTCGAGCTGCCGACGTGCGGATCAATCCGCGGTGAACATCATTCCCAAACCCGCAAAGCTCAAAGTTTATAACGGCGCATTCACGCTGTCCGATTCGACGCGGATTCTGGTCCAGACGGGTAATGGCAGGGCCGTGTATGTCGGTCGATATCTGGCGCAGAGGGTCGAAAACGCGAGCGGCTACAAACTGCCCATGTCATCGACCCCAAAAGCAAAAATAATTGCCGGCGCTATTTTGCTGACCACGGTCGGAGCAGATAAAAGTCTCGGCGATGAAGGTTATATATTGGAAGCAAATAAAAACGGCGTCATTATTCGCGGCAGACCCGCCGGGCTGTTTTACGGCGTACAGACGCTTTTTCAGCTCCTGCCGCCGCAGATTTTCAGAACCGATTCCGTGCAAAACGGAATTGCCTGGACGATACCCGCGGTGAAAATCAAAGACAAACCGCGCTTTCAGTGGCGCGGTATGCACCTGGACGTATCACGCCATTTTTTCCAGATCGATTTCATCAAGCGATATATCGACGAACTGGCCATGCACAAGATGAACGTATTCCACTGGCACTTGACCGATGATCAGGGCTGGCGAATTGAGATCAAAAAATATCCTCTTTTAACTCAAATCGGCGCCTGGCGGGAGGGAACGACTGTTGCAGAAATCGGTAAACCTGATGTTACGGACGGCATTCGCTACGGCGGTTTCTACACCCAGGATGAAATTCGTGATATTGTGCAATATGCAAAAGATCGATTTATTACCATTGTCCCGGAAATTGAGATGCCCGGCCACAGCGTTGCTGCCCTGGCAGCTTACCCTAATCTGTCCTGCACGGGAGGACCTTTCAAAGTACGCGTGAACTGGGGCATTTCAAAGGATGTGTATTGCGCCGGCAACGACAGTGTGTTTACTTTTCTGCAAAATGTGTTGACGGAAGTTATGGATCTTTTTCCGTCAAAATACATTCACATCGGCGGTGATGAGGTTCCGAAAGACCGTTGGAAAGAATGCCCCAAGTGCCAGAAACGAATTAAAGATGGGGGACTAGAGGACGAAAATGAACTGCAAAGCTATTTTGTCCAACGCATCGAAAAATTCCTGAATTCCAAAGGCCGGCAAATTATTGGCTGGGATGAAATTCTCGAAGGCGGATTGGCCCCCAATGCGGCGGTGATGTCCTGGCGCGGCGTTGAAGGCGGGATAGCCGCTGCCCGGCAAAATCATGACGTCGTGATGAGTCCGACATCGTATTGTTACTTTGATTATTACCAGGGTGATCCGGCGGATGAACCTCGGGCTATCGGCGGGTTCTTGCCGCTGGAAAAAGTTTATGCTTATGAACCCGTTCCATCTGAATTAACGAAAAAGCAATCGCACCACATTCTCGGCGCCCAGGGCAATGTCTGGACGGAATACATCAAAACGCCGGCCGATGTTGAATACATGGCCCTGCCGCGCATGTGCGCATTGGCCGAAGTCGTCTGGTCGCCCAAATCGCAGCGTAATTTGAACGATTTTCTTAAACGAATGTCCGCTCATTACAGCCGCCTGGATGAAATGGGTGTCCAATACCGCTGGCCTTCACTAAAAGGCTTTCATGCGCGCAATGTTTTCATTGATGAAACGACGGTAAATATCCAAAAAGGAAGAGCCAGGTCGGAAGTGTATTTTACATTGGACGGTACAGAACCGACAGAAGAATCGCCGATTTACAAACAGCCGTTTCGCATAACCCAAACAACAGTGCTCAAAGCCAGGGAAGTGATGCCCAACAGCAAGGCCGGAAAAATTTATGTTGGTCGTTTTATCAAACAAAAGCCGCTTAAATCCATGTCACCGCCTAATGCGCAAAGTGGACTGAACTTCCAATATTTCGGGTTTACACAGCCAATAGATTCGACCACAGATTTGCAAAATCTGACCCCCCTGAAAAGCGGACATGCTGAACAGATTGTTTTTCCATACGAAAAATTGCCCGAGATGTTTGCTCTCGTGTTTACTGGATTTATTAAAGTTCCTGCAGACGGTGTTTATACATTTAGTGTGATATCCAATGACGGTAGCCGCCTGTACATTCACGATCAGCTTGTTGTCGATAATGACGGCTGGCACGGCGCTCAGGAACGGGACGGTCAGATTGCTTTAAAGGCCGGGTATCATCCCGTGCGGCTGGCTTATTTCCAGGCCGGTGGCGGGAAGGCGCTAAAAGTTTACATTGCCGGCCCAAAGCTTAAAAAGCAGGAAATTCCGGCGGTAATGTTGTCGCATTTATCAGATTAAAGTTCTGATCCATTTTGCTCAGCGTAAATCCTTCCGGTGCAATTAGTGGTTTAGTTTAACGCATAAGCAGCATTTTATTCATTTTGGAAAAAGATCTGCCGGAAACCAGCTTGTAATAGTAGACGCCGGAAGGCAAATTTGTCGCGTCAAAAGATATAGTATAAGCGCCTGTTTTTTTAAACTCATTTACCAAAGTAGACACCTCCTGCCCCATTACGTCATACACCTTTAAAGTTACAAAGTTATCAGCCGGTATGGAGTAAGGAATGGTCGTAAACGGATTAAAAGGATTTGGATAGTTCTGCTCCAGGGCAAAGTTTTCTACACTCTTTTTATTGTTATTAACGAGAGTAGAGGATTTTTTTTGATATACCCTGACATAATCAACCCGGAACGTATCTTGTACAACAGCGCCATTTCGAACGCTGTCCGGCAAGTCGTTCCAGAAATACGGCTCTTCACTGAGAATAATATATTCATCCACATGAGAAACGCCCCTGGTGGCAATAAAGGTAAAAACACCATTAACATAGAAAATGTACCAGTCCGGCGTCCACAATACGGCAAATGTATTATAACCATCGATATCGTTGATAACGGCCTTGTGACTTCCCCAGTGTTGCCAGTTGTTCTTTGCATCCACCCAATGAATATTACTAGGGACGTCATATCCAAAGGTACTGTGTTTTTGACCGGTAAATTCAAAAACATCGATTTCCGCTCCTGTAACCTTTGGATCACCCTGTTGATAGGCAGTAGGAGATTGGAGCCAGAATGAGTCCCACGGAACCCCATTGCCAAATTTGGCGCGACATTCAAAATATCCAAATGTGGTATTAAAGGTTTCCTGAGTGCCTATCATACCGACATAATAATGACTGCTGTCAAGTATTGTCGTTGTTAGTAATAAATGGCCCTCGCCGTCCAGAGAGACGGCGTCTTCGGTAACCGTGCCACTTCGCCTCGGCCCCAGTCCTCTGTGTTTCCATTTTGTGCTATCCAGCTTGGTTCCATTAAATTCATCATGCCAGACTAATTCATATCCCTCCGGCTGTGCATATAAATTACTTCCGCTTAGTGACAGCAAAAATATAAAAATTAAATTATTAACAAGTTTTAGGAAAGATTGTTTCATGAACTCCTCCAAATTGATGAATGGCGCCAGAGGTTCGTTAAAGCAGCGAACCTGATTTTGTACGAGAAATTTGAAATATTCTGATCGTTAAAAAGGAGAATAGGGACTAGTCTCGTATTTCAATTTAAAAAAAGGAACCAATAATCAAAATGATTACTTTAGTTTTTTATCCACCCGTGACTGAACTTTTACAACTACGCACATAACTTGCTTTGAAAAAAGGAAAATTATCCTTATTTTCCCTTATAAAAGTAACCAGAAAAGATTATTATACGTTTGTATTTCGCTCTTGGATGGAATGTCTCGTTCTCAATCCTGAGCTTGGGAAAAAGATTTCTGCAACACCGCCGGAAAGTGAACTCTCTCAAGTCTTGTCTCAATTTGCTAAACAGAATATTTTCTTTGCACGGATTAATTTTTAACAAACAAAAGGTACACAATTATGGAAATCAATTTTCAAAAAATAGTCTCATATAAATTATTTTCAGCTCATCAGGTTTGTGGAGGTATTTTTCATGTCGACTGATATTTCTTCACAACCGGCTTTTACCGAATTGGGGCTGATTAAGCCGGTGATGAGGGCTCTTGATGATGCGGGCTATGAAACCCCAACCCCTATTCAGGCGAAAATAATACCGCAAATATTTGAGGGAAAAGATGTTCTGGGACAGGCACAAACCGGTACCGGAAAAACAGCAGCTTTTGCATTACCGTTATTGTCGCGCATAGACATCAGCAGACTTGAGCCTCAAGTGCTGGTTTTGACGCCTACGCGGGAACTGGCCATCCAGGTGGCAGAGGCTTTCCAGCAATATGCCGCTTATCTGAGAAATTTTCACGTGTTGCCCATTTACGGTGGGCAGGAATATGGCGGACAGTTGCGGCGGCTGAAACGCGGTGTACATGTTATTGTGGGAACGCCGGGACGTTTGATGGATCACATGCGCCGGGGAACGTTGAATCTGGAAGCGCTTTGCTGCCTGATCATTGACGAGGCTGATGAAATGCTGCGGATGGGCTTTCTGGAGGATGTGGAATGGATATTGGAGCAGTCGCCGGATGAACGCCAGATAGGGCTTTTCTCCGCAACCATTCCCCCTGCAATTCGCCGGATCGCTAAAAAGTATTTGGCAGACCCGGTGCAAATCACAATAAAAACACGAACCACAACTGTGGAAACCACACGTCAGCGATACTGGATGGTGAGCGGATTTCATAAACTTGATGCATTAACCCGAATACTGGAAGCCGAACCCTTTGACGGCGTCATCGTTTTCGTTAAAACGAAAACCTCGACAGTGCAACTGGCCGAAAAATTACAGGCGCGGGGTTTTGCTGCCGGCGCGATAAACGGCGATATCCAACAAAAAAAACGCGAGCGTATGATTGAGCAATTAAAATCGGGCAAGCTCAATATTTTGGTTGCTACGGATGTTGCCGCCCGGGGTCTCGATGTCGATCGTATCAGTCATGTTATCAATTACGATATTCCGTTTGATACGGAAGCCTATGTTCATCGCATCGGCCGCACGGGACGAGCCGGACGAAAGGGCGAGGCGATTTTGTTTGTCGCACCACGTGAAAAGCGGATGTTGAATGCTATAGAAAAAGCAACAAAGCAAAAGATTGAAATAATGCAGTTGCCGAATACAGAAGCGATCAACAACAAGCGCATTGCCGCATTTAAACAAAAAATTACCGATACTCTGGCTGTCGAAGAGATAGGCTTTTACTATCAGTTGATGGAGCAATACAGACAGGAGCACAATGTGCCGGCGCTGGAGATTGCCGCCGCTTTGGCAAAAATGGTACAGGGTAATAAACCTCTCCTGTTGTCAAACAAGCCCACAAGAGCAATAATAGATGAACCTGAAGATGAACCCCGCCGAACAAGAACATCCTCAAAACGGAGCAAAACGGAAAAGCCGGAGGACGGTATGGAACGCTATCGTATCCACGTCGGCAAAATTCACGGCGTAAAGCCGGCAAATATTGTCGGCGCCATTGCCAATGAAACCGGGTTGGACAGCGATTTCATCGGCAGGATTAATATCTATGATGACTACAGCACGGTGGATTTACCGGCAGCAATGCCGCGGGAAATGTTTCGAATCCTGAAAAAAGTTTGGGTGTCCGGGCAACAACTCATGATTTCAAGGTTTGATGAGCCGGAGAAGAATCTGCGAAGCAAAGGGAAACGCACATCCAAACCAAAACATAAAAAAGTGCGAGACAATCGTACGAAGAAAAGAGGCAAGAAATAGCTGTCAAGGATCACCGGACTCGATCAAACAACTTGCAAAATCGGGAGCTAAAAGACGGCAGATTATTATATGTCGGAACCGGCTCCCGGGACAAACAAAAAGTAATGGCTGTTGAAGAATCCCGGGACGATGGAAAAACCTGGGACATTGAACATGAAATCACCCTGAGTCCTGCCATGAACGACGATCTCGGCTACCCGGCGTCCGTTCAGCTTGACGACGGATCAATTTTAACCGTGTATTACCAAATTGATAAACCCGGCGAAAAAACCTGCCTGATGGGCACGCACTGGCGGCTAGATAAATGAGTCATTCATAAAAAGTCCAAAAGTGTCATTGCGAGCGAAGCGAAGCAATCTGAATGACTGCCAAGGGGGCTGTTTTTGCTGTGAATAAACAAAAGGCAGATGTGTACCATTTCTTTATTTGATTTCGATAAATTGTTTCTTACCAAACACACACATTTTATGAGTAGCACTATAAAATTCGGAGTTGGAGTTGGCTGCAGCCGATAGCATCTCGTCCGCAAACCTGAGTCGCCAGGCGTTTGATTTTAAAGAGGAAAAAGAAACCATCATCAAATGTCAGAACGGCGATAAACAGGCTTTTGGAATTCTGGTCAAAAAATATATGCAGCGCGCATATTATATTGCCCTGGGTTTTATTGGCTCACATGAAAATGCTCTCGATTTATCCCAGGAAGCGTTTGTCAAAGCATTTCGCGCCATTAAACGATTTGACGTCGATAAAAGATTTTTTACATGGTATTATCAAATCTTAAGAAATCTATGCTTTAACTTTCTTCGTGACCGCGCCAAACATGCCCGTCCCTTTTCAGAATTTGATGACCACGAAATAAATCGAATTCACGAAGATTCGGCTGCTTCGGATGATGTGGAAAGAGAGGAGATTGTATCCGCGGTGCAGAAAGCTTTGTCGGAACTCAAGATAAAAGACCGGGAAATAATTGTTTTAAAAGATTTTCAGGATTTGTCTTACAAAGAAATCGCAGAAGTGCTGGACTGCCCCATCGGAACCGTGATGTCTCGTTTATATTATGCAAGAGCTGCGTTAAAAACCAAGCTCGAGAGGATGTTGTATGATGAGTGAATCTGAAAAAGATCGTTTTCATATATTGCTTATGGGTGCAATAGACGGGGAACTGTCTGAAAATGAAATGAGAGAATTTGAACGAATCCGTGACGAACGCCCGGAATATGAAAAAGAATTTGAGCAATATAAAAAACTCAAGGAGGTGACGACGCGTATGCGACCAAAATCACCACCCGTAGAGGTTTGGGATACGTATTGGATGATGGTTTATAATAAAATTGAACGCGGCATTGGCTGGCTGCTTTTCACCATCGGCAGCGTTATCCTGTTGACCTACGGCGGTTTTAAACTCGTCGAATCGGTCATCTCGAATCCTCATCTGCTTTGGATTGTCAAAGCCGGAATTTTACTCCTCATGGGCGGGTTATCCGTCTTACTCGTTTCGGTTATCAGAGAAAGAATGTTTACATATAAAAGAGACCCATATAAGGAGATTATGCGATGATTCTCGTTACGTCGGATGCAATACCCGGAAAGAAAATTGTCAGAACACTCGGTATGGTAAAAGGAAACACAATCAGAGCGCGAGCCGTTGGCAAGGATATCCTCGCCGGACTAAAACAACTGGTCGGCGGTGAAATACAAGAATACACTAAACTCATGGCCGAGGCACGAGAACAGGCTATTGACCGCATGATCGCCGCAGCCACTGAAATGGGAGCAAACGCCA